>CAPYID010000004.1 GCA_948739805.1 uncultured Clostridia bacterium
ATCTCGCGTCTGCCGTATTGCTAATACGGAATTACTTTGCCCCTTATGGGCGCACCTACAAAATGATTATGATATGTGCCTGTATTGAAATGTGTTGCAACTAATACTTGGTGTTCTGCCCACATTTTCCTTGCAAGTTTTACTCCAATTTCGTGTGCAAGTTCTGGAGAAACTTCGCCTGTTTTAAAACTTTGATATGCGTGATATGCGATATTTCCTGTGCATTTTCCAAACTTTTCTTGTGTCATTTTCATTTCTTCATAGGCTGTTTCGGCTTTACAATTTACTCCTGTTACATACATTATTTTTTCTTTTTCATTAACTGTTTTCTCATTATTTTCTGCATATAATAATACTTGTTTTAGATTAGAAAATATCGTTTTTTCTGGGTTACTTGCATAATTAACTACTCGTGATAAGCTGTCTTTAACTGACCATATTTTTGTTGTCGCCATCGTCATCATCTCCATTACTTTTTGAATTATAAATCACTAAAAAATTGTGTTCTATTATCTCTAAACATTCTTCTATTTGTTCTATATCTATTTTTAAAATGTCATTTTTTAATTGACATACTTGTAAATAAATTTGATAAAATTCTTTATCTGGTATTGGATAAATTTTTTGTTTTAGTCCTGTTTTCCTTAAATAATTTGATAAAGATAAGTTACATTTTTTTGCTTTTTGCTGTAATTTTTTCTTTTCATTTTTACTAACTCTTATACATATTTGTACTACTTTTTCTTTCAAAATTTTTTACACTTCCTTTCATTTTTTAGTTGGGGTTATAGGGGTGCAAAACCCCTTTCAGCAATAGTTGTCGGTTTTGTGTGCTATACAAAACCTATGCTCGCTACACTGATAGATAAATCTATCAATGCAGATTTATAATTATCTTTGATTTGCAAAAAAATAAACCTTATATCAATTTTTGATTCGATATAAGGCTATAATTTGATTTCTATTTTTAAATATATACATACTCGTTATAAATAATTTCCTCTGCTCTATTTTTAATATTATTCATTCTAGTTACCCATTCTAATTGATAACTTGCTTTTAAATCTTCTGTAACATTTTCTTGTTTAGCTAGTTTTGTTATTAGACTTTCTAAAACTGTATTGCATTTCATATCTATTGAATGTAAATAAGTATCTAATTTTCCATTTAATAATAAGTTATTATATAAAACTTTGTTGTATTGTTTAATGTATCTTAATCTTGCTTTTCCATATCTTCCAATCGTAAAATTTCTATCTTTTGTTATAGATAAATTAGGAAAATAATAATTTCCTTTTAATGTATATGCTATTTCTGTTTTTTCATCAATATATTCTTTTTTTAATTCCATTTTCTATTACCTACCTTTTCATTAATAATATAAATTTATAGTCCACTTATTGCAATATAGACAACTAAATACTTCGTATCCACTAGGACAATTCTTATAATAGGTATCATTATCTATTTCATAATTTGTCCATTTATCGCCCCATTTTTTTATTTCTGCATTATATATTGCTATTGCCTCTACTTTTGAATTATACTAGTTACTATTTGAATGACTACATTTTGGTACATTATTGGTATTAGAATTTTGATTTTTACTCTTATTTATTGGTGTTTCTTCTATTGCTACATCTCTTTTTTTCTCTGTAACTTTTGGCTGTGTAATAGTTTTGCTTTCTATTGTTTTTGTTGCTTCTTTGTTTACACTGTTTTTGTTGTTTTCACTTGTATTTGACTTTTTCACAATAGGTGTTGTTATCTTTTCATTTTCTATACCTTGTGTCTTTGTTTCTTGGTTTTGTGTTGTTTCTGCTTGTGCTATTGTATTTTCTATTTGCTCTATAATATTTTCTGGTGTTTCTTCTACATTTTTATTTTCTTCTTGTGTGCTAGTAGTAAAATCTACTACTTTTTCTCTTTTTTCATTTACTGCTCCATAATAACTAAAACTAGAAATCATTGCGACTATAATAATTACAATAATCTTTCTCATAATTCATTCCTCCTTACTTGTTTTTATTTTAGTCGCATTTCCTATATAATGCAAAGGTGCAATTTTTATTTTATTTAATATATATATTCTTTTCAGCTAGTAAAGAGTAAGTAATAAAAGGGGTTTGTAAGGGGGAATTATAAAAAAATACTCCCACAACTTTTGGGCATAATGCTAGTATAAAACCTTTTAAAGCTAAAAAATAAAGCATATTTCTATGCTTTACACTGGTTAAAAATTATTTATTTGATTTCTTTTCCCCACACTCCATATTGCTAATTCTTTTTATAAATTTTTTTGATTTTTTCCCTTTTTGCTAAAATTTTTATTTCAATCATTTTTATAATTATTGATTTTTAGGCTTTTTTTCTTCTTTTAGACCTAGCACTGAGACTACTTCCACGTGTGTGGTATGTTTATCAATGTAAGATGATCCCTATTTATGTTCTTTTATGTATTCTACTACATCACCTACTGTTACAATTTTATCTGCATCTCCATCTGGAATTTCCATTTCAAATTCTTCTTCTATATTCATTACTAGTTCTACAATGTCTAAAGAGTCTGCTGATAAATCATCTACAAATGTTGCTTCTTCTTTTACATTTTCTTCATCTACTCCTAATTGTTCAATTATTATTTTCTTTAATTTTTCAAAAATATCTTCTCTATTCATTTTTTTCTCCTTACATTTATAATTTTCCTATACACCCATGATATTATATCCACTATCTGCATATATAACTTGCCCTGTGATAGCTTCTGACATTTCACTTAATAAAAATGTTGCAACGTTTCCAACTTGTATTGTTGTTACATTTCTATGTAATGGTGCTTTTTCTTCTACTACTGTTAAAATTGTTGAAAAGTCTTTTATTCCTTTTGCTGATAGTGTTTTAATAGGTCCTGCTGAAATAGCGTTTACTCTTATTCCTTCTTTTCCTAAATTTTCTGCTAGATATCTAACGCTTGCCTCTAATGCTGCTTTGGCAATTCCCATTACATTATACCCTTCTAATACTTTTGTAGAACCATGATATGTTAATGTTATTAGGTTTGCATTTTCGTTTAACATATCTATTTCTTTTGCTATTCTTGATACAAGTACAAATGAATAAGCACTTACATCAACTGCATGAGAATATCCTTCTTTACTTGTATATATGAAATCATTGTGCAAGTCTTCAGTATTTGCATGTGCAATGGCATGTACTATACCATCTATTTTTCCATTTTCTTCTTTTATTTTGTTAAATACTTCTTTTACTAATTCATCTTCTGATGCTCCATCTAATACATATGCTTTACTTCCTTCAAATTCTCCTATTAATTCTTCTATTTTTTCTTTGTTTTCTTCTCCCATATATGTAAATATTAATTTTGCCCCATTTTCATATGCTGATTTGGCAATTCCATATGCTATACTCCATTTATTTCTTATTCCCATAATTAATATTTTTCTGTCTTTTAATAACATCCTTTTTTCCTCCTATATTTTTAATAAGTCCTTTTACATTATAACTATCAATGCTCACTTATGCAAATATATTGTCCCATATTTCTAAATTTGTTATATCTGCTTTGAACAATATCTTCTGTATCTAATTTATTCATTTCTATTATAGTAGAATTTATTTCTTTTTTTAGATTGCTTGCTATTTTCTTAAAGTTTTCTTCATTGTCTTCTTTTGGCTCTTTTATTACTTTGTCAATTACTTTTAAATCATATAAATCTTTTGCTGTTAATTTCATTTTTTCTGCCGCTTCTTTATATCTTGAGGAATCTTTCCATAAGATACTACTATATCCTTCTGGAGAAAGAATAGAATAAATTGCATTTTCTAGCATAATAACTTTATTTGCAACTCCTATTGCTAATGCTCCTCCACTTGAACCTTCTCCTATGACTATTGCTATTATTGGCACTTTTAATTTTGCCATTTCAAACATGGATTTTGCTATTGCTTCTCCTTGTCCTCTTTCTTCTGCCCCAATTCCTGGATATGCTCCTTTTGTATCTATGAAAGTTATTACTGGTCTTTTAAATTTTTCTGCTTGCTTCATAAATCTTATTGCTTTTCTATAACTTTCAGGATTTGGCATTCCAAAGTTTCTTTCAATATTTTCTTTTGTTGTTCTTCCTTTTTGCTCTGCAATTATTGTGAAATTTCTATCTCCCATTCTTCCTAATCCACAAACAATTGCTTTATCATCTTTGAAGTTCCTATCTCCATGTAATTCTATAAATTCATCAAATATATTTTCTATATAGTCTAGTGCCGTTTTTCTTTTAGGATTTCTTGCTATCTCTACTCTTTCCCATGCAGTTGTCCTTTCATTCGCCATTATTTATTTTCCCCTTTCCTATTTGCTTGGGTACCGTGCACTGTGCCGGTTCCAATCTAATTGCCATTATTTTCAACTATGAAATTTTATTAATTTATATAGTGTATCCTTTAAGTTTCTTCTTTCCACTATCTTATCTATAAATCCATGTTCTAATAAAAATTCCGCTGTTTGGAAACCTTCTGGTAATGATTCTCCTATTGTTTGTTCTATAACTCTCTGTCCTGCAAAGCCTATCATAGCTTTTGGTTCTGCTAAAATTATATCGCCAAGACTTGCAAATGATGCTGTAACTCCACCATAGGTTGGATCTGTTAAAACTGATATATATAATAGTCCTGCTTCATCTAGTTTTGTAAGTGCTGCTGTTGTTTTTGCCATTTGCATTAAAGAGATTATACCTTCTTGCATTCTTGCTCCACCTGATACAGAAAATATGATTAGTGGTAATTTTTGCTTTACTGCTTGTTCTATACTATATGTTATCTTTTCTCCTACTACAACTCCCATACTTCCCATTAAAAATCCACTGTCCATTATGCATATTACTACTTTTTCTCCATTAATGTTTCCTGTTCCACAGCTTACTGCCTCTTCTAAACCAGTTTTTTCTCTTAGGCTTTTTAGTTTTTTAGGATAATCCTCTAATTCTAATGGATTTGTTGTTTCAATATTTAATTCAAATCTTTCATATGTTCCTTCATCTATTATTAGTTCTAGCCTTTTTCCTATATGCATTCTAAAGTAATGTCCACAGTTAGGACATATGTTTAAATTTTCTCTAACTGTTTCTTTATATATAATTTCTTTGCAATTATCACATTTAATCCATTTACCTATTGGTATATCTATGTTGGCTTTTTTATTTTTAGCAGTGGTTTCTCTTTTCTTTATTTTATCGACTATCATTGTTTTTCTCCTTATAAGATTTTAAATATATTTAAAATTTTTCTTTGTCAATGAAAGATGTATCATAATTCCCTCTGATGAAATTGGGGTTTTTTATAATACTAAAAAGGAAGTCTCTATTAGTATCTACACCATCTATAACTAATTCCTCTAATGCTCTTTTCATTTTTGCTATTGCTTCATTTCTTGTGTTACCAAATACTATGATTTTTGCAATCATTGAATCATAATTAGGTGGAATTATATAACCATTATATATTGCGGTATCAATTCTTATGCCATTTCCTCCTGGTAAATTTATTTCTTTTATTTGACCTGGACTTGGCATAAAATTTTTATTAGGATTTTCTGCATTTATTCTACATTCTATTGAATGTCCTCTAAATTCTATTTCTTTTTGTTTGAATTTTAGTTCTTCTCCTGCTACTATCCTTATTTGCTCTTTTACTATGTCTATTCCTGTTCTCATTTCTGTTATTGGATGTTCAACTTGTATTCTTGTATTCATTTCCATAAAGTAAAAATTTTTATCACTATCTACTAAAAATTCTACTGTTCCACAACTCGTATATCCTGCAATTTTTGCAGCTTTTACTGCTGCATTTCCCATTTTGTTTCTTAGCTTTTCGTCTACTACTGTTGATGGGGTTTCTTCAATTAGTTTTTGGTGTTTTCTTTGTATTGTACAGTCTCTTTCTCCTAAATGAACTACATTTCCATGTTCATCTGCTAATATTTGAATTTCTACATGTCTAGGATTTTTTATGAATTTCTCTATATAGATTTCATCATCGTTAAAGGAGATTTTTGCTTCTTGCTTTACTATATTATAGTTAGTTTCTAACTCATCTTTATTATTAGCAATTCTTATTCCTTTTCCTCCGCCTCCTGCTGCTGCTTTTAGCATAACTGGATAACCTATTTTTTCGGCAATTATTATTGCATCTTTTAATCCTTTTACACTTCCATCTGAGCCAGGTATAACTGGAACTCCAGCTTCTTTCATTAATTCTTTACTATTTGATTTATTTCCTAGTAAATCTATAACTTTAGAGTTAGGTCCTATAAATTTTATATTAGATTCTTCACATATTTTTGCAAATTGAGCATTTTCAGAGAGAAATCCAAATCCTGGATGAATACTGTCTGCTCCTGTTATATATGCCGATTCTATAATGTTTTTTATGTTTAGATAACTTTTTTGTGGCTCTGCTGGTCCTATACATATTGCTTCATCTGCTAGACGTGTATGTAAAGCATTTTTATCTGCTTCTGAGTATATTGCTACTGTTTTTATGTTCATTTCTTTACATGCCCTTATTATTCGTACTGCAATTTCTCCTCTGTTTGCAATTAATATTTTGTTCATTTTTGTTTTTCATCTCCTTTTATAAATTAGATGTTAGAGATTAGATTTTCGGGTCATCCTCTGAAGGGCGGACGACTACACAATGGCGAAGGTTAGTTCACCCTTAGCTACTATCTTATCTTCTACTGTTGCAATTGCTTCTCCTACTCCTATTGGTCCTTTTCTTTTTATTATTTTTACTTCTAGTTTTAGTCTATCTCCTGGTGTTACCATTTTTTTGAATTTCATTTTGTCAATTCCTCCAAATAATGCATTTTTTCCTTTGTTTTCTTCCATTGATAAAATCGCTATTGCTCCAGTTTGTGCTAGACTTTCTGCTATTAATACTCCTGGCATTATTGGGTTTCCTGGAAAGTGTCCTTTAAAATACCATTCGCTTTCGTCTACATTCTTATAACCAATAGCACTTTCTCCTGGAGTATATTCTTCTATTTCATCTATCATTAAAAATGGTTCCCTTTGTGGGATTATTTTCTTTATTTCTTCTTTATTTAACATGTGTTTCTCCTTATACATTTTTATTTTATGACGAACAATGGTGTACCATACTCCACTGTATCTCCGTCTTTTACTAAAATTTCTGTTATTTTTCCAGAGAATTCTGATTCTATTTCATTCATTAATTTCATAGCCTCTATTATACATAGTGTTTCTCCTTTTGTAACTTCTTTTCCTATTTGTACATAAGAATCAGAGGTTGGAGATGGTTTTATGTAAAAGGTTCCAACCATTGGAGATTTTACTATGTTACCTTGTATTTCTTCTGTGTTTATTTGTGTAGTTATTTCCTCGTTTGTTGTTTTAGTTTCTATTGATTTTGTTACATTTTGAGGGCAATTAATGTTTGCCTCTACATTTGTTTGTTTCTTCATACTGATTTTTGTTCCATCTGGGAATTCAATATCTATGTCTGTTAATTTTGAGTTTCCCATGTCTTCCATTAATTGTTTTATTTTTTCATATTCCATTTTTATTCCTCCATTAAATAATCTATTTTTTAGTATTACTTTGAATTTGGAAAAGAATCGTTATTTGGCTAGGCGTTCAAGAAAGAAATACCGGAAGTGTACGTGTGTACGTTGAGGATTTTCTTTTGATGAACAACAACGCCAAATGGCGATTATTTTTCATAATTTCTTATTATAATACTAGCATTATGCCCACCGGAATCCTAAAGAATTTGACATTACAACATTTAATTTTTCTTTTATTGGTTCATTTGGTACTATGTCTAAATCACATTCTTCATCTTTTTCTTTATAGTTTATTGTTGGTGGTACTATTCCATTTTCTATTGCTTTTACACAGATTACTGCTTCTACTCCTCCTGCTGCTCCTAATAAATGCCCAATATTTCCTTTTGTTGAACTTACTTTTACTTTTTTACTTGCTTCTCCTAATGCTGTTTTTATTGCTAGTGTTTCTGTAGAATCATTTAAATGTGTTGATGTTCCATGTGCATTTATATAATCAATATCTTCTGGTTTGATACCAGCATCTTCTATTGCTCTTATCATTGCTTTTGCTCCACCTTCTCCATTTGGGTTAGGTGATGTTATGTGATATGCGTCTGTTGTGCTTCCAAATCCTATTACTTCTGCATATATTTTTGCTCCTCTTTTTTTAGCATGTTCTAATTCTTCAAGTACTACTATTCCTGCACCTTCTCCCATTACAAATCCGCTTCTTTCTTTGTCGAATGGAATACTTGCTCTGTTTTTATCTTCTGATGTACACAATGCTTTCATGTTTTCAAATCCTGCTATTCCAATAGAACAGATTGAGGCTTCTGTTCCTCCTGCTATTATTACATCTTCATATCCCTGTTTTATAGTTTTATATGCTTCTCCTATTGCATGTGTTGATGAAGCACATGCAGTTACTATTGAGATGGATTCTCCTTTGAAACCAAATTCTATTGCAATATTTCCTGCTGGCATGTTTGCTATTGCCATTGGAATGAACATTGGAGATACTCTATTGTTTCCTTTTACATAGTTTGTTTCACATTGTTCTTGTATTGTTTTTAATCCTGCTATTCCTGAACTTACAAAAACGCCCACTCTTTCATAATTTGTATTTTCTTCTGTGATACCACTATTTTTTACTGCTTCTCTTGCTGCTATTACTGCAAATTGTGATGATTTATCAAATCTTTTTGCTTGTTTTTGCTCAAAGTATTCTAAAGGGTCATATTCTTTTATTTCTCCTGCTAGTTTTGTCTTGAAATTGTCTGTATCAAATAATGTGATTCTGTCAATACCACATTTTTTGTTTTCTATTCCTTTCCATGTTTCATTAACACTTTTTCCTATTGGAGTTATTGCTCCAAGTCCTGTAATTACAACTCTTTTTTCCATTTTTTTATTTTCCTTTCTATTGAATTTATTGTTAATTTATGATATATTAATATAAAAACCACAAGGAGGTATTTGTAAGTATGACAAATTTGGAAAACTTTGTTACCAACGCTTGGGCTCTACGGAATCATTATGAAAATGATAATGTTCCAAATTCAAAGTTAAAAGTTCATATCCTTTCTCAAATAGTTAAGGAGATTTTTGAAGAAGGTAGTCTGCCTTCTCATTTAGTAATTGATGACGAATTTAAAGATGTCAGTGCCCTATTGGATGCTTCTACATCAGTACTAAAAGATTTAAATCTTGAAATGTACAAACTATTAATATCTGCTAATTGTGATGTAGAAAAATCAATAAGTACAGTTTTATTTGAATTAAGTTAGAGCTTATCTGAAGCCTTTATTCTGTGTACTATGCAGAATAGGGGCTTCTTTTTATTACATAATCATTCCACCATCTACATTAATCACTTGCCCTGTAATATATGTACTATCTTCTCCTGCTAAAAATTTTACAAGATTTGCAACATCTTGTGTTGTTCCAATTCTTTTTAATGGGATAGATTTAGCAATTTCTTCTTTTATTTCTTCTTTTAATACATCTGTCATTCCAGTTTCTATAAATCCTGGTGCTACTGCATTTACTAATATTCCTCTTGATGCCACCTCTTTTGCTAAACTTTTTGTGAATCCTATTATTCCTGCTTTTGACGCTGAATAGTTTGTTTGACCAGCATTTCCTGCTACTCCTACAACAGATGATATATTTATTATTCTTCCTGAACGTGCTTTCATCATATGACTAATTACATTTTTAGTTACATTAAATGTTCCTACTAAGTTAGTATCTATTACGTCTTCAAAGTCTTCTTTTTTCATTCTCATTAATAGCGTATCTTTTGTAATTCCTGCATTGTTTACTAATACATCTATTTTTCCATATTCTTCTATGATTTCTTTTACAAATTTTTCACAGTCTTCAAAATTTGATACATCTCCTTGTACTGTTAAACATTTTACCCCTTTTTCTTCTATTTGTTTTTTTGTTTCTTTTAATGCATCATTTTCTGTTCTATAATTTATTGCTATATCATAGCCATTTTGCGCTAAGGTTAAGGCTATCTGTTTTCCTATGCCTCTTGTGGCTCCTGTAATTAATGCGGTTTTGTTCATTTCTTCCCTCCATTTTATTATTTTATAGTACAATATAGAAATAATTAATAATTAATCAATTCGAAAAATTATTTAAATGAAATTGAATTAGAAAATGTTAGAAATTAATTTATAGGGAATCTCGAGCGTGATGAGAGGGCGCTGTAAATTAATTTATTACATTTTATATGAAATTGAATTGTATAATTTTGAGAATTTATTAATTCATTAATTATTTTATAGTAAATTCATAGTATTTTTTAAACTCTCTATGTTATTAATATTCAAAATTTTTATTTCTTTATCTGTTGGTGTTCTTTTTACAAAGCCTGATAGTGCTTTACCTGGTCCTATTTCTATAAATGTGTCTATTCCATTTTTTAGCATATTTTGTATTGTTTTTGAAAATCTTACTGGATTTATTATATGTTTTGCTAAGATGTCTTTTACATCGTCTGTATCTTTATATATTTCTCCATCTATGTTTTTTATGACTTGCGCTTTAAAATTGTTTATTGTTATTTTTTCTAGTTCTTTTCTTAAAGCGTGTGAACTTTCTATTAATTTTTCGGTATGAAATGGACCTGCTGTTTTTAATGGTATTACTTTTTTGGCTCCCATTTCTTTTGCTATATTTCCTGCTTCTTCTATTCCTTCTTTTTCCCCTGATATTGCAACTTGCCCTACACAGTTATAATTTGCTGGTACTACAAATCCTGATTTTACTTTTTTACAGACATCTTCTACTTGTTCATCTGTTAGACCCATTATTGCTGACATTTGCCAATTTCCTTTTGGTAGAAGATTTTGCATGTATTCTCCCCTTTTTTGAACAAGTTTAACTCCTTCTTCAAATGATATTGCTCCTGAATTTATTATTGCTGTATATTCTCCAAGACTTAGTCCGGCTGACATTTCTGCTACTATATTATTGCTTTTTAGTATTTCTAAAATTGCTAAGCTCATTGTTAATATTGCAAGTTGTGTGTATTTTGTTTCATTTAGTTTTTCTTCTGGTCCTTCAAATGATATTTGGGCAATGTCTATGCCTGTCAGTTCTTGTACTTTGTTATATATTTTTTTTACTGCTTCATATTCTTCATATATGTCTTTTCCCATTCCTACATTCTGAGAGCCTTGACCTGGGAATAAAAATCCGATTTTCATTTAATATTCAATCCTTTCATATAATTCTTTTTCAAATCTGTTACAGAATTCTGTGATAAATTCTTCTGTATTTATGTCTATGTTAAATTCCCTTTTTATTGATGTTGCTATATTTTCTATGTCTTTACTAAAGTTTTGTTTTTTAGTGTTTATCCCAATTCCAACTACTAGATATTTTACATTTTCTGAAATTATTTTTGTTTCTGTTAAAATTCCACCTATCTTTTTGTTTCTATATATTATATCATTTGGTTCTTTTATTTCTAGTTTTAAGTTATATTGTTCTTCTATAATTTTATTTATTATTTTTGCTATTTCTATTGTTATTCCTTCTAATTTTTTTATATTACAATCCATTTGTATGAAGAATGAAAATGCTATATTTCCTTTTTCGTCTGTATGCCATATTCTTCCATGAGTTCCTTTTCCTTTTGTTTGTATTTCTGCTATTACTAATGTTCCATTTGTTATAGCTTTATTTTGTATTAATCTCCAGATTTCACTTTGGGTTGAGTCTATTTCTTTATAATAAATTATGTTTCTTCCTAAAAAATTAGTTTTTAACTTTTTCAATTGCATCTAAATTGTCCTGCCTTTTTATTTTATTTGTTGTTGTTTTTATTAGTGGTTCTTCTGTTAATATTATTCCTTTTATTGCTTTGTATTTTGGCATTGTTTTGTTTATTTCCTTTATCTTGCTTGCTAAAACATCATGTATTTCTTCATCTGCTTCTACTTTGTAAACATCTTTTATTATTTCTCTATTAAATACTATTTTTACATTTATTTTTATGTCATTTTTATCTTCTGATTGCTTTTTACCGAATACAAATGATTCTTCTACACCTTCTATTTTGTTTACTAGGTTTTCCATTTCTTCTGGGAATATATTTTTACCATTTTTTAGCACTATTACACTTTTCTTTCTTCCGCAAATGTATATATACCCTTCTTCATCTATTCTAGCTAAGTCCCCTGTATAGAACCATTCATCCTTTATAGCTTCATTTGTTGCTTTTTTATTGTTAAAATATCCTAACATAATGCTTGGTCCTCTTACAATAAGCTCTCCTATACCTTCATCATTTGCATTTACTATTTTTGCTTCAACACTTGGTACTGTTTTTCCTATTGAACCTGTTTTATAATATTTATTTGTTCCTATTGCTACAACTGGAGAGGTTTCTGTTAGACCATATCCTTGTACTATATTTATTCCAAGTAGTCTATATTTTTCTTCTATTTTTGGGTCTAAAGCTGCTGCTCCACTTATGAATAATTTTACTTTTCCACCAATCATATTATGTATTTCTTTAAATACTTCTTTTCTTTGTTCCATAGAAGCATTTTTATATTTTTCTTCGTTCTCTAATATTTCTTCTAGCTTCCCTTGTCTTTCTATTTGCTTTTTAATATTCATAAAGATTCTTTCATATATTGCTGGAACACATGCCATTACTGTTACATTATATTCTTTTAAGTTTTCTACTACATGCCTTAATCCATCACAAAATACTGTTTGAGCTCCTTTATATAGCGAAAATAAAAATCCTACTGTACATTCAAATACATGATGTATAGGTAATATTGAAAGTAGGACGTCTTCTGATGTAACATCTATAATGCTTCCAATATCCATTAAGTTTGAACATATATTTTTATGAGATAATGCTACTACTTTTGATTTTGATGTTGTTCCAGATGTAAATAGCATTATACTCATTTCTTCTGCATTTATCTCCGCATTAATGAATTCTCTGTTTCCTTTGTCTATAAGGTTTTTGCCTGTTTCTATTAGCTCTTTTTGTGAGTAAATTCCCTCTGAGTGTGAATTTAAATCCATTGCTATTAGATGTTTAAGTTTACTTTTATGACTATATCTTATCCTTTTTATGCTTTCTTCATATTTTTTTGAGTAAAAAATAGCTTCTATTTCTGACCTTTCTATTAATTCTTTTAATTCATTTTCTGGCAATGATTTATCTAATGGCACAACTATCCCAGTTCCACAAACTATTGATAAATATGCAATTTCCCATTCATACCTGTTTTCCCCAATTACGGCTATTCTTTTTCCTTTTAATCCCAAGTTTATTAGAGAGGTTCCTAGAGCATCTATCATTTCTCTTATTTCATTGTGTGTAAAAATTTCATATTTTCCATTTTCTATTTTTATTTTATAGGCTGGCTTTTCTCCATATAATTTTTTAGTTTTATTTAACATATCTTTTAAATCTGTTATTTCTAAATGGTCGTATATTCGCTTATCCATTTTTTATATATTTCCCTCCGTTGTATTAAAGTTATTTTTCATTTATTGAGTTTAAGTTTTCATATATTAAGTCGGAAAAGAATTATTAATGATTCTTTTCATCTCTTCTTGACGTTTAATTTTTTTAGTTGTAGTCTTAATCAATTCCTCACTACTTAAAATCATATTTTGAATATGTTTATATCTAGGAAAAGTAGTATTTAATTTTTTTATTTCATCCCAAATAATTTTAAATAATTCATTTTCGGATTTATCTTTATATTTTTCTTGTGCAACTTCTTTACTATATACAATTTTTACTGATAATTTTACATCATTTTTATCATTTTCATCTGGTAAACCAAAAACAAAACATTCTTCTACTAATTCTATTCTATTTATTAAAGTTTCTAGTTCTTCTGGAAAAACTTTTTTTCCATTTTTTAGAACTATCATATTTTTATTTCTACCTGTTATAATCAAATATCCTTTTTCATCTATATAGCCTAAATCTCCTGTATAGAACCACCCATCTTTTAATACACTTTCTGTCTCTTCTGGCATTTCATAATATCCTAACATTACATTTGGTCCTTTTACTCTTATTTCTCCTATACCGTTTTCATCTTTGTTTGCAATTTCCATAGTTACATTAATCATTGGTAATCCTACTGAACCATTTTTCATGTGTTTATTATCTTCTGCTGCTATTACTGGTGATGTCTCTGTTAGACCATAGCCTTGTACTGTTTTTATTCCTAAGTTATTAAATCCTTTTGATATTTCTGGGTCTGCTGGTGCACCTCCAGATATAACAAATCTTAATTCTCCTCCTAATGCTTCTATTACTGGTTTGAATAATTTTCTTCTTATGTCAATATGGAATTTTAGTAAAAAATTACTTATTTTCATTGCGTTTTTTATTAATTTTGTTTTTCCTTGTTTTTCTATTTCCTTCATTATTGTTTTATATATTGCTTCTACTAATAAAGGTACTCCAATGAATAAAGTTACTTTATATTCATTTAAATTTTGCTTAATATATCTTAACCCATCTGGAAATACAGTTTTCACTCCTGTTGCTAACATCATTAACATTCCTGTTGAACCAAATATATGATGGAATGGCAAAAATGCAATATTTGTATCTGTTTCCCTAATATCTTCTACACATTGCATTGCATATATATTTGAAGCTACATTTCTTTGGGATATCATTACTGCTTTTGATTTTGATGTTGTTCCTGATGTAAATAATAATATATTCATTGCATTTTCATCTATTTGCACATTTATATAGTCTTTTTTTCCTTCCTGTAATAATTTATCTCCATCATTTATAAGTTTTTTTACAGATTCGAAGCCTTCTATTTCTCCCATACATATGTATTCTTTTAAGCATGTTTTATTTTTTTCTTTTATTTCTAGCATTTTCTCTGTTAGTTTTTCATCAAAAATTATACATTCTGCTTTACTTCTAATTAATGAGTTTTCAAGTTCATCATATTGTAAATCTTTGTCTAATGGTACAGATACTATTCCCCCAAGTAAATTTGACAAATGTGCTAATGCCCATTCATATCTGTTTTTTCCAATAACAGCTATCCTTTTTCCTTTAAACCCTTTTTCATAAAGCATTGTTCCTAATTTATTTATGTCTTCTAATAATCCTTTATATGAAATGTTTTCATAAGTTACTTCTTTGTTTTCTTGATGTTTTATTACAAATGCTGTTTTTTCATTGTATTTCTTAGCTGATTCATAAATTATCTCTTTTACACTTTTAAATTCTTTGGCTTCAAATAATTTTCTATGTTCCATATTAACCCCAAACTTTCTATTTATTCTATTTATATCATAAAAAGATAAAATTTGAATTAGACTGGGTAGTCAGTCTAATCTATCTTTTTACTAATATTTTATCCGAATAACTTTTTTCTTTTACTATTCCACAAATTAGGTCTGCTGTTTTCTCTACTCCTAGAGTTTCACTATTTATTGATATATCATAGTTTTCGTTATTACTCCATTCTTTTTCTGTATAGTGTTTATAATGGTTTGCTCTTAGTTTATTTACTTTTTGTATTTCTTTTTTTGCATTTTCAATTCCATAAATCTCTTTAACTCTTTTTATTTTATCTTTCATATCACTATATATAAATACTTTTATTACATCTTCTCTATCTTTTAATATGAAATCTGCACATCTACCTATAATTACACAAGATTCCTTTTCTGCAATTTGTTTTATTACTTCTGATTCTTTTATAAATAGTTCGTCTGAATAGTTTAATCCAAAGTAATATCCATTGTTTAAATTTTCTAGTATTTCTCTTTTCTGTTCATGATTTTCTATATATTCTTCTGATAATCCAGTTTCTTCTGCTACTTTTTTTATGAATTCTTTATCATATAATTTTATTCCTAGTTTGTCTGCAATTAATCTTCCTATATATCTTCCACCAGAGCCATATTCTCTTGATATTGTTATTACAATATGTTCTTCTAATTTTTTATCTGTACTTGTATCATCTTCTAGTGCATTACTTTTTGATGTTTCTTTACTTAAATTTTTTACCTCTAAAGCTATCAATACTACTGCAAGCACAAATGCTATTCCATCTGCTACAGGTCCTGAATATAGAACTCCCATAATTCCAAACATACTACTTAATATTATCATTGATGGTATTAAAAATGCAATTTGTCTTGATAATGATAAAATTACACTTTTTACACTTTTTCCTATTGCTTGGAAGAATATTCCTGCTGGTATTTGTATTCCATTACAAATACATAGTAGTAAATATGTTCTAAATGATAAACATGCAAAGTCCATGTATAGTTCATCACCACTACCAAATATGGCAATTAATTTATCTGGTATTGCTTGGAACAGTATAAATGCAATAGTACTTATTATTACACTTAATCCTAATACTAATTTTAATGTTTGTTTTACTCTATCAAATTTTCTTGCTCCATAATTGTATCCAAATATTGGTTGTGAACCTGCTGCAATTCCAATTATTATACTATTTAATATTTGACTTATTTTCATAACAATGCCTAAAACTGTTATTGGTATTTCTGAACCATATTTTGATTGTGCTCCATATTTTGCAAGTAAATTGTTTTCAAATGCCATAACAACTACAAAACTCATTTGTGTTACAAAACTACTTATTCCTAATGTTGATATTCTTTTTAATACATTAAATTTAACTTTGAATGTTTCTTTTGTTAATGTTACTGATTTGAATTTTTTTATGTACATAATATTTAGTGCAAATGTTATGAATTGACTTAATGCTGTTGCTATTGCTGCCCCTTCTATCCCCATTTTAAATGCAAATATGAAAATTGGGTCTAGTATAATGTTTATAACTGCACCTAGTACCATAGATGTCATTGCATATTTAGGGTCTCCATCTGCTCTTATTATTGAGTTTAGTGTAGTTCCTATCATCATAAATGGTAACCCTATTGCTATTATTCTTCCATATCCAATAGCATAGTCTCTTAATGCATCTGTACATCCAAACATATTTAATAATGGTGATAAAAATATTAATGTAAATAAGCAAAATATAATTGCTATTATTATAGATGATGTAATTGCATTTCCTACACCTTTTCCTGCTTCGTCTTTTTTCTTTTCTCCCAATTTTAGACTTAAATAAGCTGATGCACCATCTCCAATCATTAGAGAAAATGCTAAACATATCATTGTTAATGGGAATACTACATTTGTTGCTCCATTTGCTAAATAATCTACTCCCCAACCAATAAATATTTGGTCTACAATATTGTATAATGCATTTACTAATAGTGATATTATACAAGGGATTGAGAATTTTATAATTAATTTTTGTATTTTTTCACTTCCTAATATATTTTCTTCTTTTTCCAATTTTGTTTCCTCCATTTTTTTATTATTGTTGTTTTACTTTTCTTCCTAATCTGTCTCCTAGTCTACATAATAGTTCATTTGTAATTGTTTCTGCTTTGTTTGCAATTGTTTCTGCTGATATTTCTTTTTGCTCTCCTATTAGAGTAACTATATCCCCTTGATGAATTCCCTCTATTTTTGATACGTCTATTATTAATTGATCCATACATATTCTTCCTATTATTTCTGCATATTCCCCATTTACCATTACTTTTACATTTTTGTTGCTTAAATTTCTAGGGAAGCCATCTGCATATCCTATTGAAACTGTAGCAATTTTTTTGTTAGTATTTGCTATAAATGTTCTTCCATAACTTACACTTTCTTGTTCTTCAATTTCTTTAATACTTGTTATTCTTGCTTTTAATGTTAGAACTGGTTTTAAGTTAAGTTTTATCTTTGGTTCATCTTCATTATAAATTCCATACATGATAATTCCTGGGCGCACAAAATCACAGTTTACATTCGTATAGTTTAATATTCCATAACTTGCTTGTATATGTATCTTTCCTGTATCATATCCTAAACTTTTTATTTTATCTATACATTTAAAGAAATTATTAATTTGCATATTTGTGAATTCTATATCATCTTTTTTTGTGCTATCTGATACACATAGATGACTAAATGTTCCTAATATTTCAGTGTTTTTCATTTTATATATATTTATTAGATTTTCTATATTTTTATAACTTTCTCCTATTCGGTTCATTCCTGTGTTTATTTTTATATGTACTTTTAATTTTTTTTCTAATTTCATTTGCTCTATCTTTTTTGCGTATTCATAGTCTACTATTGTTTGGATTAAGTCATATTTAATTATATTTTCTATTTCGTTTATGTCTGTATAACCTAATATCAATATATTCCCTGTTATGTTATTTTTTCTTAATTTAATTCCTTCTGATAGTGTTGCCACTGCGAAATCCTCTATTCCTATTTCGTCTAGCTTTTTGGCTACTTCTATCATTCCATGCCCATATGCATTTGCTTTTACTATTGCCATTATTTTACATGTTTCTGGTATTACGCTTTTTATTTCTTTTATATTGTTTTCTAAGTTTTCTAAATTTATTTCTATCCATGCTCTATCTCGCTTTGCAAGTTCTTCTTCCATTTTTCTTACCTTCTTTTATTTTATATCTCTCTTGTCAAAGCACAGTGCACTGTGCCAATACATCGCTAATTTCTAGCTTCTAATTTCTAATTCAATTAATTTATCCAATAATTGTTCAAAGTTTATTCCTACTTGTTTCATCATACTAGGATATCTACTATGTGATGTAAATCCTGGTATAGTATTGATTTCGTTGAAATATATTTCTCCTTTTGGTGTTAAAAACATGTCTACTCTTGCAAAGTCTTTACATTTTAATATTTTATATATTTTTTTTGCAGTTTCTTTTGCTTCGTCTGAAATACTTTTTTCTATTCTCGCTGGTACATGTATTTTTGATGTTTTTAGTGTGTATTTTTCTGTGTAGTTGAAAAATCCTTTGCTTAATTCTATTTCGTCTATTTCCCCTACTGTTAATTCTTCATTTCCTAATATTGCACATCCTATTTCTATTCCTTCTATGTTCTCTTCTATTATTATTTCTGTGTCATATTTTAGTGCTTCTTTTATTGCTCCTTCTATTTCATTTTCGCTTTCTACTTTTGTTATTCCAAATGAAGAACCTGCTCTCATTGGTTTTACAAATAGCGGATATTTCAATTGTTTTAGCTTCTCTTCTATTTCTTTTTGCTTTGCTTTATCGTTTATAACTATACTTTTCGCTACTTTTATTCCATAACTTTCTACTAGTTTATGTGATAAGTGTTTGTCCATGCATAGACTAGATGAAAGTATATCACATCCTATTAGTGGTATTCCTGATAGTGCAATAAGTCCTTGTACTGTTCCGTCTTCTCCATTTGAACCATGTAGCACTGGGAATATTGCGTCTAATTTTATTAATCTATTATTGTTTTCTGTTTCTATTATTCCTTTATCTTCTGGATTTGTTGAGATAATAGCTTTTGTACATTTCCCTTCTTTTTCCCATACATTATTTTTTATTTTTTCTATTTCTCCCTCATATTTATACCAGTTTCCTTGTTTTGTTATTCCTATTAATGCTATATCGTATTTTTCTTTGTTTATGTTTGTTATTACACTGTATGCTGATTCTAATGATACATCATATTCTGGGCTTTTTCCTCCAAATATTATTCCTATTTTCTTTTTTTCCATTTTCTGTTCATTCCTTTCTACGTTTTTGGTCTTATTATATAATTCTTGCTTATTGTAAGTATGTTACAAACGGTATACCTACAATAGTGTTACTACTAATTCAAATACATAATGTCTACATCTACATTTGTATTTATTCCGTCTATTCTGGCAGTATCACACATTTGCCATATTGAATATTTTCCTTGGTAGTTAGTTTGGCTTGTGTAATGTGCTAACCATGTGTCATGTTTTGTTGGGTTCCATATTTTTTCTAAGTAGTTTTTACTGCTGTATAATAGTCCTTTGTATCCATTTTCTACTAGTGTGTCTAAAAATACATTTGCTGCTTTGTTTATTGTATAAAAACTCATTCCTGCTTTATTAAATGAGTTCCAACTTTCCCAGTCAAAGGCTATTGGTAATTCTATTTCATATTGTTTTATTTGCTCTTTTACCCATTCTGCTTGTTCTTTTGCTTGTTTTATGTTTTTTGCATATGAGTAATAATATATCCCTACTGGTAATTCTACTCTTTTTGCTCCTTCTATATTTGCTATAAAATATGGATCTATTACGTTTTCTCCATCATAGTCTGTTTGATAGCCCATCCTTATTATTACAAATTCTGCTCCTGCATTTTTTACTTTTTCCCAGTCTATTTCTCCTTGCCATTTTGATACATCTATTCCTATTTTTGTTTTTTCGTTCTTGTAATTGTCTAAAATGTCGTTAAAGTAAATAGGCTCTTTTGGTGTTGGTGGTTGCGTTGGAGTTGTAGTTTGTTCTTCTATTACATGTAGTGTAAAGTCTTTTTTGGCTTGATTTCCACTTGAATCTGTTACAACATATGTTAATTTATAGTCTCCTACAGTGTTAAAGTCATATTCTCCTACAATTTCTCTTTTAGGATTATCGTCTATATCGTCTCCACTTATTAATACTTCTGTTAAGTTTTTATTAGAGCCTTTTTTTACTGTATATGATGCTCCACTAAATATTTTTGGTTCTGTTACATCTGTTGTTTTTATATTAAATGTGGCTGTTCTCTTTTTATTTTTTATGTTTATAAAATCAAATGATACTTGTATATCTCCTAATTTTTCTGTGTCTATTTTATAATCATTAATTAGTTCACCATTAAGATTTTCTAGGAAGTCTGATACTTTTGCTTCCTTTCCAAATTCTATTGTTAGGTTTTCTTTTAATGTTACTGCTTCTGCATCTATTCTTTTGTTTTCTTGTTCTTCATTATACATCCATATACAGAACCCTGTTATGCCAATTATGACTATTATTATTAAAATTATTATAATAGTTGATACTTTTTTCATACTTAATTTCATTCCTTTCTAAGTCACAAACCTAAGTTGAAAAAGGAATTATTTGCCAATTATTTTTTCATCCTTCTTTAACTTTTTTACTGACTCTATATAATTATATTATTGTAATGCATTCTTTAATACCTCTAAGTTTCTATTCATTAATGTTACATATGTTTCTCCATTTTTATAGTCCTCATTCGATATTGAGTGTAATGTTTGCATTTGCATTGCTTTTGCTCCTGTTTCTTTTGAAATTATGTTTGCAACTTTTGAGTTTCCATTTTCTATGTATAATACTACTGGTATGTTTTCTTCTTTTATTAGATTAATTAAATATGTTAAAGTTTTTGTACTAGGTTCGGTTTCTGTACTACAGCCATTAAATGCTCCACTGGCTTTTAGTCCAAATTCTTCTAAAAAGTATCTTATTGGCATTCTGTCTCCAAATACTAGCCTTTTCCTTTTAGCATTTTCTACTATCTCCCATATATCTTCATCTAGTTTTTCTATTTGCTTTTTGTAATTATTAACATTTTTTCTAAATATATCTTTTTCTTCATTATCAATTTCTTCTAATGCTAATTCTAAACTCTCTAACATTTTTAGGGCATTTTTAGGCGATGTCCAAACATGTTCATCCCATGCTAATTCTTGATGTTCCTCATGTTCTTCTGCCCCATCTATATGTTCTTCTTTATATAATTCTACTGTATCCATTAGTTTTATTAATTTTGTATTTGATAAGTCCATTGTAGGTATAACTTGTTCTGTCCAGTTCTCCATTTCTCCACCATTATATACAAATAAGGCTGATTGTTGTATTGCTATTATTTGACTGGCTGTTGGTTCAAAGTTATGTGCGTCTACTCCTGAGTCTAATAAATATGTTATTTCTATATTGTTACTGCCTTTTGTTACTGCTTTTACAAAGTCATATCCCACAAAGGAAGTACAAACAACACTTATCTTATCTGTTGATTTCGTCTTAGAATTATTAGGTTTTATAAGAGCATAGATAAAAATAGCTACAATTATTACTAGAATAATTATACTTATTATTTTATTTAATTTTATTACTTTCATATTCTTAGCACCTTTTCTTTGTTTGCTATTATATCACTTATTATTTTTTTTTTCTACCCTATTTTTGTGATTTTTTATAATTAGAGTTACTAGATAAATGTGCTAAGAATATAGATATATAAATATTTACGCAGTATCGAATTTGACTGGAATATATTTAAAAATTCTTTTGAAATATTATGAGGATTGTTCACGTCGAATGAAATGAGGACTAAGTGAAAGAGGCTCATAATATTTTATTAGAATTTGTTATATATGTAAGGCAACTGAGATATTAGTAAATATTTATATATCTATATTCTATAACTAATTAGTTATAGAAGAATAAAATAAAGAGGCGATGCCTCTTTATTTTATTCTTCTGGTGTTCCTTCATCAATAATTCCTTTTATTGTTTCATATTGCTCTTTTACATTTTCAACACAGTGTATGTATATTCCATTTTTTCCTTGCATGTTGTTGTGTCTTCTAGTATTAGGATAACCTCCACTAGATGCATTTGTAAATATTTTTATTGTTCCTATATTAAATAATCTTTCAAATATGTTTTGATTCATTGTTACTTCTCTAACATATTTATATTTTAGTTCTTTTTCTTCTTTGTTTAAAAAACCATCTTTGTATTCTACTTTTGTAGCATAAAAGTTATATTCTAAGTCGTCATATTGCATTTTTTCAAATGCTAGTTTTATGATGATATATAATGCCATAGCACCGATTGTTATTAAAAGTGTTATAGGATATATAGCCCATAATTCATATAAATCTGTAACCCAAAAGCATATTAATATCATATATAATATTGCTCTTCCAATAAAAGTTAACATTTTGTATGGTATGTTAAATTTGGGTTTTACTTGAAATTTTATTTTGTTGTCCTCTTCAATTTTTTCTTTTGTTTCCTGTGCTCCTGCTCTTTCTGTTCCACATTTAGGACAAAATTTAGCTGTATCACTTATTTCTGCTCCACAATTTTTACAAAACATAATTGCCACTCCTTTTATACATTAGTTATTTCTTTTACTTTTTTATAGATTTCTTGTACATTTTCTATATTTTTTATAAAAATGCCATTTCCAAAACCTGTTTCCGCATTAGTAAATAAGACTATATTTCCAATATTAAAGTATCTTTGGATAAATGTTTGACGCATTGTTATTTCTCTTATATATTTGTATTTTACCTCTTTTTCTGAAACATTTAAAAAGCTGTCTTTGTAAATTACTTTCGTTTTATAAAAATCATATGTATAATTTTTGTATTGCTTTTTATTAACTAATACTTGTATTCCCCAAATACTTCCAAATATTATAATTGTTATAAATGTAATTACCATACCTACTATAAAGTCTACACTTCCGAATATAAGTAATGTGATTGCAATTATAAAAATGTAAATTAATAATGATGGTAATGCCATGTATCCAAATTTGTAAGTTGGTTTTACTTGTAATTGTATTTCATTATCTACTATTTTTTTTGCTTCTTCTTTTGGTGTTTCTTTTGATTCTGAAATACGTGTACCACAATTAGTACAGAATTCTGCTGTGTCTAGTAACTTTGTACCACATTTTTCGCAAAACATTTTATTTTCCTCCCCTTTATTTATATGTATTTTTGTATGCATTTAGTATATTATATTTTGACGAATTTTGCAATACATTTTTACCTATTTTCTTGGCACAGGTGTAAAGTTTTCATATAGGGTACTCCTAAATATATTATTCATTATTAACTATTCACTATTAGTTATTCATTAAGAGCTAAGGGACACGGTACCCCGTGCCCCTTAGCTCTCTTCCCAATTCTCATATGTTACTGCTCACTCCTCAATTAATACATTCCTCCCATTTCTGGATTTGGTGTATTACCTCCGCAGTTACATTTTTCTTCCTTTTTGTCTGTTACTATACTTTCTGTTGTAAGTACCATTGATGCTATACTTGCAGCATTTTGAAGTGCACTACGTGTTACTTTTGTTGGATCTACTATTCCTACTTTTTTCATATCTACATATTCTTCATTTGCAGCATCAAATCCAAATCCTTCTTTGTTTGATTTTACATTTTCTAGTATTACTGCTGGTTCTAGTCCTGCATTTCTTGCTATTTGTTTTACTGGTTCTTCAAGTGCTTTTAATACTATTCTTGCACCTAATTTTTCATCATCACTTAATTCTTTTACAAGGTTTTCTACTTTTGGAATAACATTTACATATGCTGTTCCTCCTCCTGCTACTATTCCTTCTTCTACTGCTGCTTTTATAGCTGATAAGGCATCTTCTACTCTTAATTTTTTGTCTTTCATTTCTACTTCTGTTGCTGCTCCTACTTCTATTACTGCTACTCCTCCTGCTATTTTTGCTAGTCTTTCTTGATATTTCTCTTTATCAAATGAACTCTTTGTTTCTTCCATTTGTACTTTTATTTGTTTTATTCTTTCTGCTATTTGCTCTTTGTCTCCTGCTCCATCAACAATTATTGTATTTTCTTTTTGTACTTTTATTTGTTTTGCTCTTCCTAATTGTTCTATTGTTGTGTCTTTTAATTCTAATCCTACTTCAGATGTTATGACTTCTCCTCCTGTTAATATTGCAATATCTTGTAGCATTTCTTTTCTTCTATCTCCATATCCTGGTGCTTTTACTGCTACTACATTTAATACTCCTCTTAGTTTGTTTAATATTAATGTAGATAATGCTTCTCCTTCAATATCATCTGCGATTATTACTAGTTTTCCAGATTGTTGCATTAATCCTTCTAATAATGGTAATATTTCTTGTATGTTTTCAATTTTTTTGTCTGTTATTAGTATATATGGATTTTCTATTATTGCTTCCATTTTTTCTGTGTCTGTTACCATATATGGTGATACATATCCTTTATCAAATTGCATTCCTTCAACAACTACTACATCTGTTTCAGAAGTTTTTGATTCTTCTATTGTTATTACACCATCTTTTGAAACTTTTTCCATTGCATCTGCTATTAGATTTCCAACTTCTTTGTTATCTGCTGATATGCTTGCAACTCTTGCTATATCTTCTCTACCAT
Organism: uncultured Clostridia bacterium; assembly: GCA_948739805.1. GTDB lineage: Bacteria > Bacillota > Clostridia > TANB77 > CAG-508 > CAKPSH01. The sequence goes on from CAPYID010000004.1 coordinate 25,184, forward strand.
TTACTGGTGAACTTATTTCCTTTATTGCTTCTACTGCAACGTTTACAGCTTTGTCTATTCCTCTTTTAATTGCCATTGGGTCTCCTCCTGCTGCTACATTTTTTACTCCTTCTTTTATCATACTTTGGGCTAAAACTGTTGCTGTTGTAGTTCCATCTCCTGCAACATCATTTGTTTTTGTAGATACTTCTTTTACTAGTCTCGCTCCCATGTTTTCAAATGCATCATCTAATTCTATGTCTTTTGCTATTGTTACTCCATCATTTGTAATTAATGGTGCCCCAAAACTTTTGTCTAAGACTACATTTCTTCCTTTTGGTCCTAGTGTAACTTTTACTGTGTCTGCAAGTTTATTTACCCCTTCTAATAGTTTTTTTCTGGCATCTTCACCATATAAGATTTCTTTTGACATTTTAAATTACCTCCTTATTTTAATTATGCTATTGCTTCGCTTCTCGGACGCCCAAAGGGCGCCCCTACATTCTTTAATTCTAGTTTAAGTAAATTGCTTGAATGGCGGGCGATTGATAATCGCCCCTACATATATTTTTCTAATCTTATAATTTATTCAACGATAGCGAGAATATCGCTTTGTTTTAAAATTATATACTCTGTTCCTTCATATTTTACTTCTGTTCCTGCATATTTACTTGCTATAACTTTGTCTCCTTTTTTTAGGAACATTTTTATTTCTTTTCCATCTACTTCTCCTCCTGGTCCTACTTCTACTACTTCTGCTATTTGTGGCTTTTCTTTTGAGTTTGCAGATAATATTATTCCGCTTTTTGTTGTTTCTTCTGTCTCTTCCATCTTAATTAATACTCTGTCTAGTATTGGTTTAATCATTTAAAATTCCTCCTTTTTTATGTACCTTTTATTATATGATACAATTTTATATTTGATAATTTGGCACTCATATTTATTGACTGCTAGTATAATATAACAAAAATTAGCACTTGTCAATATAAAGTGCTAATTTTTTTATAATTTATTTTGTTTTGTATTCCTAGACCATTACCATAACATATTATCTTCCTCCTGTATCTTTTGCTGTTGCTGGTATTGAACTTTTATGTCGGTATTCCTGTTTTTCTTCTATGTCTTCCCATGGTCTGTGCCCATTTTGCTTTTCTAAGTCTTTTTGATAACATTCAAACCTTTGCTCAAATTCCTTTTCTGGTAATCCTACAAATTTATTTGTTTCTTTGTCTGCAAAGTAAAACTTCTTGCCCACCTCTGGTAAATCTGCATATACATATAATACAGGTTCTTTATTTTCATCATCTCTTTCATACACTCTATTTACTACACATCTATTGAAGTTTATATTACTTAATATTCCTCGTAATATACTTGCTGTTTCATTTTGGCATATAGCAAATCCTGGGTAATATCCAGCAAGCAACATTAATTGTATTTCTACTGTTTTCTCTGCTGGAAATCCAGAAGCATCTATCATATTAGATATACTCATAAACTTTTGTATTGGAAAATTCCCCTTTTCATCTGTCGCTCCTATACTTTTAAATATTTCTCTTACATTTCTTTTATCTAAACTTAAAGTAACACCATTTTCATTAATCTTGTGTGCTTCTGTATCTATCCCTTTTGATTCTATTTTATCATATTTTCTTATTTCTTCATAACTGTTGCAAAAGTTTTCAGGCAATCCACCATATCTGTTAATTGATAAATTCCAAGTAGAATCTAAATATGTGTCTCCTTTAACTACTTCTCCATCTTTTTGAGGAAGTTCTATATTCTTAAGTTTTAAAAAAACATGCGTTCTATTTTTGATAACTTCAGCCTCAATTCCAATTTTGCTTAGAATGTATTTTTCAAGTTCTGATATTCCCCAACATACTCCTGTTTTTTTATTTGCTACTTTCCACATATTTTGCACTTCTTTGCTATTATATATTTCTGTATCCAGATATGGACAATAAGTTATGTTTTTACCCAATACATAATCTACATATGCTACTCCTTGGATATTTGTCCACTCTGGATTTATTCCTTGCAATACCCAGTCAATCCACTTTTCAGCCTCTTTATATTCTTCTAGTGTAACAGTTGAAGCTCCTATATCATCTGATATTCCTATATTTGGACAAATTTCTGCTAATTCTTGAATTTTAACTCTTTCTTCATCTTTTAATTCTATTGGATTTACATAAATTAGTTCGTCTAAGTCTTTATATATTTCTAAATCTTTGCTAAAATCAACTACAATTTTTCCATATTTAGCTCCTATCTCATGACTTAGTTTTAGTTTATATTCTGTTTCTTCTTGCGGAAAAATAGATTTGTCAAGTTTTTCTTTCTGTTTATCATCTAAAATAGTTAATATTCTCTTCTTTTCTTTATCAGTTATGCCTCTTTTTACAAGCTCTGATACAATTTCTAATTGCACATCTTCGTTTGCTTCCATTATAATATCATAAATTGTTATACCTTTTTCATATAAAATTTTTCTGTATTCTATAAAAGTGTTTACTAATAAATCTACCTTTATACTACTAAGAATCTCTTTTATTGCTACTTTACTAAATTTACATTTTTCTTTAATTATAATTGATATTATAGTATCTCCAGGACATGATTCTAAAATAATTCTTGTCATTTTTCTACTAATCTTATCTAAATATAAATTAATCATTTCTAATTTTATTTCACTAGATTTTAGGCTATCAATAATTAATGTTATTACAATGCTATCTAAGTTTAATTCTTTTTCTATAAATTCTCTATCTAATAATAACTTTTGTTTATCTTCATCTCTTAATCTTATAAACAAACCTGCTATTTTCTCTCTGTTTTGTAGAATATTGCTTTTTTTAAGAAAGTCTATATTTCTTAAAATTTTCATCTCATCTTCATATTTTAAAGATATAAGTGCTACATAAATTTCCTCAATTTCAAGTTTTGATATAAAGTCTGGATCTTTAAGCATAATTTCTAATTTTGTAGCACTATCTGATTTCCAAAAATATTGTATATCCATTTTTTCCTCTCTAGTTTATAATTGTGGTTTATTTCAATTTTTTTAATAATTTATTTTGTTTTGTATTCCTAGCCCATCACCATAACATATCATTGTTTCTACTTCTTTCTTCTTTGGCTTTGGTATATCTACTTTTAATGATTTGGTGAATTCTAATTTTTCTTTGCCTGTGTGTGTTTCAATAGGTGCTTGTATCATTTTATTATCACTTTTTTTGTTAAATACATTTTTCATAATTTCAAATATTTTTTTTATAAAGCTCATATTATCTTCCTCCTATGTTTTTTACGTCTAACCTCTAAGCTCTACTTTCTGGTTTAGTATTGCCTACCCCATACTACCATAATACTAGCATTGTCGCCACAGCATACACATTTGTTTCCTAGTTTTTCTTGCTTAAATGGTATACATCTTGAGTGTGCTCCTGTTAGTTCTTTGATTTTGTTTTCGCATTCTTCTTTTCCACACCACATTGTTTTTATGTATCCCTGCTTTTCTTCTATGTTTTTTACAAATTCATCTAAGTTCTCTGCTGTTGTCGTTCTTTCTTCTCTTATTTTTTTACATTCCTCATACATATTTTTTTGTATGTCTTCTAATGTTTCTTTTATTTTTTCACTTAGCTTTTCTAAGTCTACTGTTTCTTTTTCCAATGTGTCTCTTCTAACTATAACACATACATTATTTTCTATGTCTCTTGGTCCTAGTTCTATTCTTATTGGCACTCCTCTTAGTTCCCAGTCATTAAATTTATATCCTGGTGTATAGTTTTCCCTTAAGTCTATTTCTGCTCTGAATTCTTGTTTTAATTTTTCATAAACTTCTGTTGTTTTTTCTACTACTCCTTCTTTTTTCATCATTACTGGTACTACTACTACTTGTATTGGTGCAACTTTTGGTGGAAGCTTTAACCCACGGTTATCTCCATGCGCCATAATTGTAGCTCCTATTAATCTTGTACTTATTCCCCATGATGTTTGATATGGATATTCGTCTTTTCCTTCTCTGTTTTGGAATTTTACATCATATGGTTTTGTAAAGTTTTGTCCAAAGTAATGTGATGTTCCTGCTTGAATGGCTCTTCCATCATGCATTAATGTTTCTACTGTGTATGTAGCTTCTGCTCCTGCAAATTTTTCTTTTTCTGTCTTTTTTCCTTTTAATACTGGTATTGCAAGTATATTTTCTATTACTTCTGCATATATGTCTAACATTTGTAATGTTCTTTCTTCTGCTTCTTCTTTTGTTTCATGTATTGTATGTCCTTCTTGCCATAAGAATTCCCTAGAACGCAAGAATGGTCTTGTTTCTTTTTCCCATCTTAATACATTACACCATTGGTTATATACAAATGGCAAGTCTCTCCAAGATTTTAACCATTTTGAGTATAAGTCGCAAAACATTGTTTCAGATGTTGGTCTTATGCACAATTTTTCGTCTAATTCTTTTCCTCCAGCTTCTGTAACTGTTGCTACTTCTGGTGCAAATCCTTCAACATGTTCTTTTTCTTTTTGTAATAATTTTTCTGGAATTAACACAGGAAAATATACATTTTTTACTCCATTTTTTTTGAACATTTCATCTGTGTATTTTTGTATATTTTCCCAAATTGCATATCCATATGGTTTGATTGCTATACATCCTTTTGTTCCTGTATAATCTGCTAAGTCTGCTTTTAATACTATGTCTGTATACCATTTTGCAAAGTCTTCTTCAATATTTGTTACCTCTTTTACAAATTCTTTATCCATGTTTATTCTTCTCCTTTTACATTATTTTTAAGAAATTTCTTCGAAGTGCGGGCGATTAATAATCGCCCCTGCACTATATTTTATATTATTCGACATTACCTGCTTTCTCACTATTTTGGATAATATCGTCTATTACGATTTGTTGGTTTTCGTCAATTTTGTATTTCGGCAGTTCTGGTAATTCGTCTAAACTTCTATATCCAAACATTCTTAAAAATTCATCTGTTGTTTTGTATGACATTGGTTTACCTAAAATTTCAACTTTTCCTGCTTCTTCAATCAAATTATATTCTAATAGTTTATATATCATTGCATCTGATGATACACCTCTTATTGTTTCTATTTCTGCTCTTGTTATTTTAGGATTATATGCTATTATAGCTAAGACTTCTAGTGCTGCTTGCGAAAGTTTGGGCTTAATTCTTTTATCAATTATAGGATTAATGTATTCATAATATTCTTTTTTAGTACACATTTGATATCCATCATTCACTCTAATAATTTCTATCCCTCTTGATATGTCTTTATATTCTTTGTTCATATCATTAATTAGTTCTATTATATCTTTTTCATTAATTTCTACAACTAGTTCCAATTCTTTTATTTTTACAACTCTTCCTGCACAAAATAATATAGCTTCTATTATTCCTCTTATTTTGTCTATTTCCATATTGGTTATGGTTTCCTTCCTTTATTATTAACTCTTGCCTTCTTAATGTGTACAATTAACAATCGCCCCTACATTTTCTAATGTAGCTTCTATGAATAGCAAAAATCGAATTTTTCTATTTTCTAAAAAGGTTTCTGATTTTTCCCCATAAACTTTCCTTTTTTCTTACCTTTATATTTGATTTAGTAATAGTATATTTTTCAATTTCATTTATAATATACGCATTTCTATATCCTATTTTATCTTGTTCTTTTAATTCTGTAATTAATATATGTATATCTCCATTTAATTGCTCTAGTCTTTCTTTGTAACAGAAATTTTCACTATATGGGTTATATTTTCCTTCTAATACTTTATTATTATCTATTTCATTATTATTTACTATTTCTTCTGTTTCAATTGCTGTTGATTGTGCAGTAGCTTCTGCCTTTTCTATCATACTTATTAAACTTTTTATTTTCGCACTATATGATTTTGTTTTTACTTCATTTTTCACTGAAAAGCCTTTTTCAGTAAATGCATCTATTTTTTTGCATATCTTTTCTACTTTCTCGTATATTTCATTACTCATCCCTAGTTCTCCATTTCATTATTTTAATATTTTAGGAAAGTTATCATGGTATGATAACTTTCTATAGAAGATAATTATGCAAATTATTGAATTTGTTTTTTTATAATATTTAATTCCCTAGTTTTGCTAATGTTTCTTGTAATATTTTTTTGCACTTTTTTAATGTTTTTTTATCTGTTTGTTTTAATTCCTCTTCTGTAAATTTTATATTATAGTCTTCAAATATAATTTCTTCCTCCATATCTATAACCTTTCCTTTCCAGTTGCAGTCTTCATTTCACTTTATACTTTGCTTTATAAATAATACTATAACTTTTATTTTTTCAATACTTTATACCAGGAAAAGACACATCTCTGTGTCTTTTCCTTAATTTATATTTTTTACATATTATATTCTTTTACTTTTTTGAATGCATATATTCCAGCGATTGTACATATTACCATTAATCCTATAATTATATTTTCATTTGTTCCTGTCTTAGGTAATGATTTGTTTGTATTTGTTGCTGTATTATTAGATAGACTATTTATTGGTGCTGTTATTGGTGTCGAATTTGTTGCTGTATTTGTTGGTGTTGCTGTGTTTCCCGCTGTATTTAATAAATCTGTTGGAGTATTGTTTGATTGTTGCAAATTACTTGTTTCATTTCCTTCTCCTAGTATTTCACCTATGCTCATAGCTCCAACTCTACATGACTGAATTACTATTAAACTTAAAACTAATAATAAAATGAAAATCTTTACTACCTTATTTCTACTCATACCTTTTTCTCCTTTTCTTTTATTATATAACACTTAATATTAGTTATACTATATTTTTATTTTTTTTGCAATAGTTTTTTTTGACTTTTTTAGTTTTTTTTTACATTTTAAAAATGTCTACCTGTTTTTGCAGTTTCTATTGCAATATTTTGATTCTTCGCTTTTATTCCTCTATCTTCTATATCATCTTCTATTAATAAATCTTCATCTGTTGTTTCCTCCAACTCTCTACTAAGCATATATGAAAGGATTATATATCTTATTGCAATTATTCCTAATGAGCAAATCATTAATATAGATAAAATTTCTTTTAAATTACCAGCTATAATATTATTATTCCCATTATCTTTTTTATTATCACTATCATCTGTCATTCCAACTATTTCTTGTTGTTCTGTTTCATTTTTTAAATCTATAATATATACAGAACTTTCTTCTCCTAATGTTACTGTAATTTTTATTACATTGTCTCCTTCTTTTAATTCTGTTGCTCCTTCAATGTCTATTTTTGCATCTGCTATATTGGCTGTTGCATCAATTTCCAATTGTTTCATGTTTTTCACATTTGTTGTATAAGAGTAAATTTCTGGATTAAATTCAGGATTTAGCTCTACATCTTTTATTATTAATGTTGTTAATTTTGGTTTTGTCTCTTGTGTTATTGGTACATCTGGTATTTGTGCTTGGTCATCTATTACATTTGGCACTGTAGCATCATCTGCTAATCTTATTATATTTACATTATATGTTTTTTTTGTTCCATTTTCAGCAGTTACATTTATTTGAAATTTATTTGTTTGTCCTGCTACTAATGATTTGGTTCCTGTTCCACTTACAGTTGCTTTACTATGATTTTTGGTAGCACTTATTTTTATTGAATTTACTGATGATTCTGCTGTATAACTTATTGTGTTTTTTAATGATGAGCCTGAATATGTTTTTCCACCTACTGTTATTGATTTTAGTGTTGCATCACCTGATTTTGTAGTGTTTGGTTGGCTGGGCGTTGTTGGATTTGTTGGTGCTGTTGGGTTTGATGGTTGATTTGGTGCTGGTGTGTTGTTTGCACTTACTGTTATTATTACCGATTTTGGCGATGTTATTAAATTTAAGTCTGTGTCTGACACACTTACTGGCGTAACTGTTATTGTTGCTGTTCCTGCTGCTTTTGCTGTTAAAGTTATATTTTCACTACTTGATACCCATAATGACGATGTTCCTACTGCTACTACTCCTGGATTTGATGATGTTACATTAAATTTTCCTTCCGCATTTGTTGTTTTTATAGTTAATGTTGCTGTTTTACCAGGTGTTAATGATTTTGATGATGCCGATACAGTGTAACTTCCAGCTGCGTAAACTATAGAGTGTAGTGAAATTAAAAATATTGTAATAGTTATTAAAATCAATATTTTTTTCCCTGTTTTCATTTTTTATATCCTTCCTTTCTTTAAGGTATAAACCTTTTTTACTTTTGTTTATTTTAAATTTAATTACATTGTTATTGATGATATTCCCATTATATGATTTTTAATTTTCATATAGTCTCTTGCATCTATTACTCCATCTGAGTGTACTTGTGATGCTTTTTGCTCTATTTCATTTAATTGGGAAATTCCCATTATGTGATTCTTGATTTTCATATAGTCTCTTGCATCTATTACTCTGTCAGCATATATGTCTCCTAAAGTTACTACCTCATATTCTATTCCATTTATAGTGAATTTATCCCCTGTTGTTAATGGATAATTAGATTCTAGTGGTCTTAAATCTCCTGCTCTTACTGAATAATTTGTTACTGATAGACTACTTGCTATCTCTGCTATTGTTTTACCAGGTATTGCAATTAAATTTTTCCCTTCTATTTTTGCAATTTTGTTTCCAGCTCCATTATTACATGGCGCTAAATATTTATTTGCTATATATCCTATATTTCCATTTGATAATTGTACTTTTGCCCATTGTAAGTTATTTGCTGTTCCTACATTAAGTTCTAATACTGTAACTACTTCATTTTTTTGTAGTGTTGCAAGTATACTTGATGATGTTGTTGGTGCTTTCCTTAGTCTTACATCACTCCCAGTTAAATAATATGAGTTTGGATGTGTGGTGTCTATAGTTGTAGGTAGATTATTTGCTTCTGGCATATTGTTATAAACTGGTATTATGAAATTTAATGATGAATTTAGTAAATTATTTTTTGCATATGTATTAAATAAGTTTTTTGCTTGACTTGATGGGTCTTGAATATTAGTCATATATTGATGTTTGAATAATTGTGAAAGTTCTGTACCTACTACATCCCATTTATAGAAATATGCTGTATTTTGCCCTGCATTTGTATATGAATTTGCCATTTTTTTAGCACCTTCTATAATTGATATATATTGATTTGTCCATCCATTTGCTTTTGCATATTCTAGTCCATTTGCTATTGCATCTCCTGTGTCATATGCTCCATAGTTGAAAAAGTTATAATAATTGTCATATACTGTTCCATTTTTTGCCACATAGTGTCCAGATACTGAAGCACTACCATTTCTTCCTACTTCTTGTATTATTTTTATTGCTATACTATATGGACTCATTTTGCTTTGTCTTGCTGCTTCCATTATTATCCCAGAATATGGCATTGTACATTCTGTTCCATTTAAATTAAATGTTACAGTTGTATTCATAAATGTTGAAGCTATGATTCCTTTAACTCCCTCTTCTGTTTGTGAATTTGGGTTATATGTCATTTCTAAAAATTGAAATATCCCTGATTCATTTAAAAAGTTTCTTGGGTCTGAATAGTATTTTAATATTGATGTTGAAGCACATGCATATCCACTAGCAACTTGTCCACAACTATCTAACCATAAAGCATTTGAAGATTTTATTACTGTATTTCTTAAATGTAGTGATGTTTCTTCTCTTATAAATTCGTCCCAATTTATTCCTGTATTAAATGCTGTAAATGTCCAGTTTGGATATAATGATTTTAATTCATTTAATTTTGCTTGGTAACTTGCTGGGAAATTAGATATACCTGTTTTTGTTGTTTGCGTATATGTACTTGCTTTTACACTATTTGGAATATAGATTAATTGAATTATTAATATTACACCAAATATTAACATTAATATCTTTTTCCTGTGTAGTTTCATTTTTTATGTATCCTCCTTATTTGTATTTTTCTTTATCATATACAATTAATTTTTTATTCCTTCATAGTATAACATTTATTGACTTTTTTAGTCAATGGAAAATTTTATTTGTAATGGAAATGTAATATAATTTTAATATTTCAATGATTAAATTCTTTAAAATAAGCCTATCTTCTTCACATAGACGAGAAATCTCTCGCCCCTTGGATAATATAGTCATTTTATTTAGAATTTTTCACACAATTAAAAGGGCACATTCAATGTGCCCACAGTTTTTAAATATTTTCTATATTTTGAACAATGTCTTCAACTTCCTTTTTTTCTTGTTCTGATATTTCTTCTTTTTCTTCTTCTTCAAGCCATTTTATTAAGTTTAAATTTTGTACATCTAATAGCATCGGATGTTTTGGCATTACTCTAAATGTATAACCATAATCTCCTCCTGTTTTTAAAGTTATTTCTCCAGTATATAAATTATCTTCTTTTATGTCTCTTACCATAGGTGTGATATTTATATCTTCAAATGTTCCATCTGACATTATTTTAGCTGAATAAACCTCGACAGATATGCTATCTGGGCTTATATTTGGTAAATCTACTTTACAACTTACTTGTATTTTATTTCCAGCATCTATTGATATGTCTCTTATATTTCCTTTTTGCGTTATTCTTATACTGCTCCATTCATTTTTAACATTTGCTTTCCATTCATTATATCCAATAACATTTTCTAAATCTTTATAATAAGTATTATAAAGGTTGCATAATGGTAAATATAGTTTTTCAGTATAATCTACAACCATTCTGGCAGTACTATACATCCCTCCTGTTGATATAATTGAATTTTTCATTGTTTGTACCCAACTGTTTGAGAAATCTTCATCAAATTCTTTGTCATAATACATCGGTATAATTTTATTTTCTAATGTGCTATATATACTTTGACAGTCAGCATTATCTTGAATATCATAAGATGTATATTCTTCATTTGTACCTATTATCCAACCATTCTTTTTATTATATCCTTCTACCCACCAACCATCTAATATACTGAAATTTACTACTCCATTTACTGATGCTTTTTGTCCACTTGTTCCTGAGGCTTCCATTGGTCTTCTTGGATTGTTTAGCCATACATCTACACCACTTACTAAATATCTCGCCATTTCGATGTCATAGTCTTCTAATAAAAATATTTTTCCCTTAAATTGTGGTTTCATTGATAGTTCATGTATTTGTCTTATTAATTCTTGACCTTCTATGTCTCTTGGATGTGCCTTTCCTGCAAATATTAATTGTACTGGTCTATCTTGATTATTTAAGATTTCTGTAATTCTTTCTAAATCTCTAAATATTAATGTTGCTCTTTTATATGTAGCAAATCTTCTTGCAAACCCTATTGTTAATGCATTTGGATTAAGTTTTGATGTTATTTGCATTATCTCATCATATGATGTTCCATTTCTTCTCAATCTATTTGTTACATTTTCTTTTACTAATTTTAATAATTTTTCTTTTCTTGAAATATGAGCATTCCATAAATCTGCATTTGGTATATCTTGTATCTTTTTCCATGTTTCTTCTTCATGAATTTTGTCTTGCCAATATGGTGCTAAGTAATCATTATATAATTCCTTTAGTCTTGGAGCTAACCATGAACATGTATGGATACCATTTGTTACATGTGTGATTGGCGATTCGTTTGAGGCAATATCTGGCCAACATTCACCAAATAGTTCTCTTGATACTTCTCCATGTAGTTTACTTACTCCATTTTTCTTTCCTGCTATTTTTAGAGCTAGTATTCCCATATTAAAACCACTCTCAGTTGGTTGATTTGGTGCTACACCTAGTCTTAAGAATTCTTCTCTTTCAATTCCTAATGATGTCCAGAAATTTTTGAAATATTTATCTATTAAGTCTATATTAAATATATCATTTCCTGCTGGTACTGGTGTGTGCGTTGTAAATACAGTTTGTGCTGTTACTATATCTCTTGCTATTTTAAATGCTATTTTTTTGTCTTCTATTAGTTCTCTCATTAGTTCTAATAGTAAGAATGCTGAATGTCCCTCATTCATATGGTATACTGTTGGTTTTAGTCCTAGCTCTTTTATTAGTTTAGTTCCTGCCATTCCTAAAACAATTTCTTGTCTTATTCTCATGTCTTGGTCTCCACCATATAGCCTTTTTGTGATTTCTCTTAAATCCTCATCACTATTTTCTGGAATGTCTGAGTCCATTAAGTATAGTCTTATTCTTCCTACATTTACTTGCCATACCTTTAAGTATACTCTTCTTCTTTGTATTTTTTCTGAAATGATTAAGTCATTTCCACTTGCATCTTTTGCTGGTATTATTGGAAGATTTTCTAAGTCTATGTCTGTATAAACTGATTCTTGTCTTCCTTCTTTATTTATTACTTGGTGGAAATATCCATTTTTATATAGTAACCCCACTCCTACTAGTGGAAGTCCTAAGTCACTTGCTGCTTTTAAGTGGTCTCCTGATAGTATTCCAAGTCCTCCTGAGTATATAGATAAAATTTGGTCTAATCCATATTCTGCTGAAAAGTATGCGATTAAATCGTTTTTATTTTCTGGATATTTTTTACTAAACCAAGTTGTTTTACTGTTCATATAATTTTCAAAATTTTCTACAACTTTATCATATTCTTTTAAAAAGTTTGTGTCTTTTGCATATTGCTCTAGTTTTTCTTGAGATATTAGTTTTAAAAATTTGACTGGGTTTTTGTTTACTTGTTCCCATAAGTCAATGTCAATTTCTTTAAGTAGCTTTAATAAGTCTGTGTTCCATGTCCACCAAAGATTATATGCCATGTCCATTAATTTATTAATTCTTTTTGGTAATTGTGGATTAACTGTAATTCTATTAAATATATACATAAAAATATATTCCTCCTTTTGTTTTTTACAAGTCCTTTGTTTTTAATATATTTATTATCTATTAAAATAGTGAAAATGTCAATCGGTTTTTGGTATTTTTTGTTCTTTTTAAATGTCAACAAGGATGGAAACTTTTTTTGTTTCCATCCCCATTTTTTAATCTGCAGTTTTTTTACTTGCTCTTCTCTAATTCCTCGACAAACTTTTGTACTGTTCCAAAATCTTTAGTAACTTCACTTTCCCCTGTCAGGAACCGATACTCGCCGTTATCCTCTCCTAACAGTTCTACTGTTATTTTCCTTCCGTCGTCTCTTCTGTACTCTACTTTAGCCATTACAAATTTCTTTTGTGTTACTTCGATAATTTCCATTTTCTTTCTCCTATACTATGAAAGAAAGACCTATACAAGCGTCTTTCGACAGTAAGTTACTAAAACATTATATACTATTTTACATAAAATTACAAGCATTTTTATGTAATTTCAGGGAAATTTAAATTTATATTTCTATCATCTAATTTCTAACATCTATTTCACTGAAATATGTATATTGTCTGCACTTGCTTCTAGTTCTCTAGATATTATGTTTTGAATCTGAGCAATTTCTTCTTGTGATAAATCTTGTTTTCCTATTATTACACTTATACTTTTATCATTTACAAATATTATACATTTTTCAAATCCTTTTGCTAGTAATAAGTTTTCTGATATCATTACTGAATTTTGTTCTTTATTTACTCTTGCAATTTCTTGTGTAGTAATTGCTTTTTGCTCTTCTGATACATTTGGGTTTTCTATTATTTTTTGATAGTTTTCTAATACTTGTGAATACATATTTGTTCTGTCTAATTTGGCTGATACGAAATATCCATCGTCTTCTTTTGTTTCTTTCTTTTCTTCTTCTTTTTTCTCTTCTTCGCTAAATACTTCTTGAGTTTGCTCTTGATTATCACTTACTAATTTTGCATCTCCAAGTTTTGCTATTTCTTCTTGTTGTTCTTCTGTGTTTGGATTTGAAGCTACCTCTTCTTGATTTGTAATTTCTGAACTTACTTGTTCTGTTTTGTTTTTCCCTATATAGTCTAAGTACCCTGCTGTTACTAGCATTAATGCTATTACCAATATGGTTAATTCATTTTTTTTAATTATTTTCATAATTTTATTTCCTCCTATTGTATATTTTTATTTTAAATGTGTATATTACACATATTTTAATTGCAAAAGAATTGTTATTTCACAATTATCAGTTCATTTCAAAGACCTGAACTTTGTATGTCGCTAACCCTGTAATCGCTTCTACTGCTGATATTATATTGCTTTTTACCGTTGCGTTTGAAGCACCTTCTGCAATTACTATTGCACCTTTTACTACTGGATTTATTACTGTTTGTGTTTCTATTTTTGAACCATCTGAATATACAATTTCTTTTGATGTATCTTTTTCTTCTATAACTCTAGTGCCTCCCTCTGAGTCTGTTTCTTGTGTTGTTGATACTTTCGAGTTTTCATTTTGCATTGGTACTATTTCACTTCCTTTCGAATATGTAAGCATTACATTTACTTTTCCTACTCCTTCCATTTTTGATAATATCTCTTCTAATTTTGTTTCTAATTCATCTACTGTTACTTTTTTCTTATCATCTTTATTATCTGCTAATATTTTGTATCCTGAACTTTCTTCTGATTTGTTATCTTTTGTTTTTGTATCATCTTTCCAGATTGTATTTATTGCAATTAATGTTACTATTAGTATTATTATAAATACCACTAGACTTTCTATCTTCTTTTTATCTGTTTTTCCTTGATATTTGGATTTTATCATTTGCATTTTTTCTTTTAACATATTTCATACCATTCCTTTCTTGTAGACCAACATTTGTTGGAGAAGAATTGTTAAAATTACTTTTATATATCATCTTATTGAAATTTGCTTGTTGTTTATACCATATTCTTCACTCATAAACATTTTTATCTCACGCTCCTCTTCTTCTGTTAATTGTCTTTTTATTGTTGAATTAGTTTGTTCTCCAATTTTTATTTTATTAACTGCTATTTCATTTTTTTCATTTTCATTATTATCTTCATTTGCTTTTTTTGATATATTAAGTTCTATATTTTCAATTCTTCCATATTGTTCATTATTTTCTTCTAGATTAACTTCTAATTTTATGTTGCTTACAATATAACCTTTTTCTCTTAATTTATTTTCCATATCTTGTTTTAAATTTAATTTATATGTTTCTTCGAAATTATTTGTTTCTATTTTTTCTACACTACTTTCTAAGTTTTGATATATTTCACTACTTGTTAGATAATTCTCATAATCTATATTTGCAAAGTCTAAATTTTTTCCACCTATTAGTTTTAATCCTGGAGCAATAATTGTGTATACAACATATATTCCTATTACTGTTTTTATATATTTTGTGCTTTTACTATTAGGAGATAATATCATTTCTAGTATAATTGCAACTACGACACTTACTATTACTTGACGTGCCCATGAACTAATATATGTAATCATTATATTTCTCCCTTCTTATATGTTTGAGACTTTTATTACTATTGTTACTCCTATTATTAACATTACAGATATTGAGCATACCATTGCTAATAATACTTTAAAGGTATCCCTCATCTGTTCTATAATGTCTATTATTTTTTTGTCTGCTATTGGTTGACATACTGCTGATAAAATATGATAAAGGACTGTAAGTACTGCTAGTCTAATTATTGGCATTGCACATATTCCAATTATTACAATTACACCTATTATTCCAACTGCATTTTTTAGTACTATTCCACTTCCTAATACCATTTCTGTTGTATCACTTAGAATTTTTCCTACTACTGGAATAGCATTTGATACTACTGCTTTTGTAGTTTTTGTAGTGATTTTATCAACATGTCCTGTTAAACTGCTTTCTAATGATAGTACACTTGTAAATACGGTTAATACTATTCCTAATATCCATACTACACTAGATTTAAAAGTTTTTGCTATTTTATCTATTTGGACTTTGTCAGATATTTTTGATATTATTCCTAGTGATGTTCCAATTAGTACCATTGGTAGTAAAAATGCTGAAATAAATTTTCCTATAAATGTTATCATTACTAGTAGAATAGTTTGTACTGTGCTTGCTGTTACTAGATTTCCTGTTATCATCATTAATGTTAGTAATAGTGGTATTAATGAATATGAAAATCCAACTAAGTTTTGTATTGTATCTTTTATACTAGATATTATTCCTGCAAAGTTCGTCATTATTAATGTTACAATTAATATATACTGAACGAAATATGTAATTTGGCTTATTCCGCCATTTTCTAATCCATCACTTACACTTTTAAAAATACTATGTACAACTATAATTATTATTATGCTGGCAATCATTATAATTTGATTTTTTATTTCTATTCCTAAAAGATTTACTATTTTCTTTGCAATGTTTGCTTCATCTATGTCTCCTGTAACTGCAGAACTTAATACATCTGAAAAATCTATGTCTTTAAATACATTGTCTGTGTATTTTTGTGCTTCTGTTATAAATGATGATATGTCTAACATTTCTTCTGCAGATTGTATTATTTCTTCACTTGCTAAAGATGTAGTTGGTATAGCAAATACTAATATTAACATTATCAGTAAAATTCTTTTTAACTTCATTTTTACTCTCATTCCTTTTCAAAGCACAAATTAAATTGGAAAAGAATTGTTAAAATTATTTTTCAATTTTTCTTCTTTAGGGTAAAACATGTACAATAGTCTCAAGCAATGCTGATATTATAGGTATTGACATTGATATTATTATTACTTTTCCTCCCAAATCTACTTTTGATGCAATAGCACTTTCTCCTGAGTCTTTACATATACTTACTGCAAATTCTGTTAAAAATGCAATACCTGTAATTTTTATCAGGACTGTTAGAAATCCATTTGTATCACTAACTTTGTTTGATAATTCTGTTAATAACTGTATTATTCCACTTAGTCTTGTCATAACAAGTCCTAAAATAATAATTCCAGCACAAATTGATACATATATTGTGAATTCTGGTCTATATTGTTTTAGAATAATAACTATTATTACTGCAATTAAGCCAATTCCAATAATTTTAATAATATCCATATTTACATATCATTCCTTTTTTGATGAACCAATTTAGTATTTTTTATGAAGGATTGGCGATTGATAATCGCCCCTACATTACCCAATCTATTTCTTTGAATAATAATAATTATTATTATTCAACTATTTATAAATTAAATAAAGTTCTGACAGTATCAAACAATGTGCTAATTTCTTTGATTACTAAACTTAATACTATAACTAGTCCTGCTAAAGTAGTCATCATTGCTTGGTCTTCTCTACCTGCTCTAACCAATACTTGATGTAATACTGCAACTAAAATTCCTATTGCAGCAATTTTAAATAATAAATTAATATCCATGTAAACATCCTCCATTTTTTCATTACTTTTTAATGTGATATTGGACCAGAACTTTCATTTTTCTAATCTCTTAAAACATAGAAATTATTTCTTAATATTATATTAAAATGATGACTAGTCCTACCCCTGTTAGCATTCCCAGAGTCTTGTACAATTTTTTGTTTTTATTCTCCTCTGCTTGTGCTTGTTGTATTTGTGTTTCCAAAAATCCTTGTGTTAGTTTTATTTTACCAAGTTGTCCTTGTAAATTAGTTTGTCCTAATATTTTCCCGAAAGTCTTTTATTATATCTATATCTTCTTTAAGTAAATTTGTTTGTGATATATCTATAGAATATTCCCATGCTTCTTTTGCAGATGTCTCTTTCATTTTTACTGCTGCTATTTTAAAAATGCTTCCAATTTCTCTTTTTATGTTATTGGAAATTTCTATAAAAATATCTGCTATTGGCTCATATGTATATTCTATCTTCGCCTCAAAAAAATTAAGGGCTTTTTTCATTTCACATAATTGTATAGTTCTATTTTTATATTTATTAGATATCATTATTCCTACTAATGTGGAGCCACCAAATATTGAGCATAATATAATACTTTTTATAAATAGCATACTCAATTTCCCCTTTCTAAATATATATATTCATTGCTTGTACTTTTTAGAACTATCTTTTTCCAATCTGTCCAAATGGTATATATTCTTTATTCTTCCTTTATTTGATTTATCAAGGAAAATTATTATTTCAAATATATTTAATTCTATTATTTTTTTTAAATATAAATTCATATTTATATCATCTAAAGTTTCTCCATGTGCTGTAAAGATTCCTTTTACTCCACATGATGTGGCATAATTAATAGCTTTTATATCTTCTATGTTTCCTATCTCGTCTGCAACTATTATTTGTGGTGCCATAGACCTTATTAACATTTCCATTCCTAACCATTTAGGGACATTATCTAAAATATCAGTTCTTATTCCTACATCGTTTTGTGGAATTCCTTTATACATTGCTGCAATTTCTCCTCTCTCGTCTGATACCCCTATTGTTTTACCTTTAAAATTTATGTATTCAATACCTGTACTAAGTTGCCTTATTAAGTCTCTCAAAATTGTAGTTTTCCCTGCTCCTGGGGGTGAGACTATTAAAGTAGTAAATATGTTGTCATTTTCGATATCAATTATATGTTTTAATACTTCATTTGCTGCTCCAATTTTTTGTTTTGATATTCTAAAGTTTAAACTATATATGTGTGAAATATTTATTACTTTGTCATCTTCTATAACACAGTTTCCTGTAATTCCTACCCTATGCCCGCCTTTTATTGTTATATATCCATGATTTATTTCGTTTTGATAGGCATAGACTGAGTTCTCACATACAAATTGCAATATTTCTTTTGTATCTTGATTTGTAACTTTATATTCTATTATTTCTTCTTTATTATTAAATTTTAAAATTATTGGACAATCTACTCTTATTCTTATTTCTTCTAAATAACTAAAATCTTGTCCTAATTTGTTACTTATTTTTTCTCTTATCCTTAATGGGAAGTATTTTAAAATTTCCATTTTATCTCCTTTTAAATTTGTGTTTATGGGGATGATTATATGTTTTAAAGTTGTAGAAGAACCCTCAGTCACTGCGTGACAGCTCCCTTAGATAAGGGAGCCAAGGTGGTAGAGCAGATTCTTGTCTCCCTTACTCAAGGGAGGTGGCAACTGAAGGCTGACAGAGGGTTTTAGAAGGCATAGAAGTGGATTATTCATCCCTACAACCCCCAATTTATAAAATTAAAAATAAAAACCCAGCATATACATATTAATATGTATATGCTGGGTTTTTATTTTTAGAACTCCCAATTTGGTACATATTCTTCTTCGTGTTCTCCTAATTCCTGAATATATCCATTTTCTAAGTCTAATTTATATAAATAATTTTCTATCTCTTTATATTCTTCTTTTGTTAATTTTCTGTTTAAGTCGCTTTGCATTGCTTTATATGTTGGAAAGTATTGTGCCATTACACTTACATAAACTTTATTTCCTAAATTAGTTTTTATCCATTTTAAAATTCTTTTTGAGTTTTCTATATGATTTGGAAGTACTAAATGTCTTATTATAATCCCCTTTTTTATTATTCCTTTTTCATCTATCTTTGGACTTCCAACTTGTTTATACATCTCTTTTATGGCTTTTGTTGCTATTTCAAAATAATTTTTTACTTTTGAGTATTTTTCTCCTAGTTCATTATAATAATATTTTAAATCTGGTAAGTATATATCTATATATCCTTCTAATCTTTTTATGGTTTCTATATTTTCATACCCATTTGAGTTATATATTATTGGTATATTTAATCCCTTTTCCTTTGCAATTTTTATTGCTTCTATTATTTGATATGTATAGATTGTAGGCGATACTAAGTTTATATTATTTGCTCCATTTTCTTGTTGCTTTATAAATATATTTGCTAATTCCTCGATTGTTATCTCTTTGCCTCTTCCCTTTTGACTTATTTCATAGTTTTGACAAAATATACAGTTTAAATTGCAATTAGAAAAAAATACTGTTCCTGAGCCATTTTCTCCACTAATACATGGTTCTTCAAATTTATGTAATGAATATAAAGCAATTTTGATTTTAGCTGTTCCATTGCATCTTCCTACTTTCTCTTTTCTATTAATATTACATTTATGTGGACATGTATTACAATTTTCTAGTTCTTTTAACATTTCTAGTATATTATCCTTTCTCAATCTTTTATTTCGAAAAATTTTATTATTCCATAACAGACGTGCAATGCACGCCCCTACATATTGTCTAATATCTAACTTCTAATCTCTAAATTTCTAAAAAATATCCCCAAATTAATTTGGGGATATTTTTTCTATTAATTTTGTGAATAAGGTAATAATGCTATTTGTCTGCATCTCTTTACTGCTAATGTTATGTCTCTTTGATGTTTTGCACAAGCACCTGTAGCTCTTCTTGGTAGTATTTTTCCTTTTTCATTTATGAATTTCTTTAATTGCTCTGGATTTTTATAATCTAAAACAAAGTTTTTATCACTACAAAGTACACATACTTTTTTTCTCATCCTTTTAAATTTAGGATTGAAGTCTTCATCATTGTTGTTATTATTTTTTCTATTATTTTTTTTGTCTGCCATTGTTCTTTCCCCCTATCTAATTCTTAAAATGGTAAATCATCACTAGGTGTAACTTCAAAATCTGGATTTGGATTTGGGTTTGTAGCAGTGTTTCCAAATGTATCTTCAAAGTTTGAAGAAGTTCCTTCTGAATCTCTCTTTCCATCTGCAAAGTATGCTTCTTCTGCAACAACCTCAGTAACATAGTGTTTTTGACCTTGCTCATCATCCCATGTTCTTGTTTGTATTCTTCCTATAATTCCTACTTGTTGACCTTTTTTGAAATATTTACTACAAAATTCTGCGAGTTTACTCCATGCAACAATATTTATAAAGTCTGCTTGTCTTTCTTCTCCTTGTCTTACAAATCTTCTATTTATTGCTAGACTAAAACTTGCTACCATTGTATTGTTTGTTTGTGTATATCTTACCTCTGGATCTCTTGTTAATCTTCCCATTAAAATTACTTTGTTCATATTTAATTCCCTCTTTCTATCTCAGTTTTGGCTCCCTAGTTTTTATTTTTAATCTTCTAATTTTACAGTTATAAATTTTATAACTTCGTCTGTTATTCTGTAGTTTCTTTCTAATTCTGCTATTAGTTCTGGTTTTGCTTCGAAATTAAATACTACATAGTAACCTTCTGTGTTCTTTTTTACTTCATAGGCTAATTTTTTTCTTCCTACTTCTTGAACGTTTTCAACTTTTCCATCAGTATTAATCAAGTCTGTAAACCTAGCTATAAGAGATTTGATTCCCTCTTCTGTTACATCTTGACCAATAATGATAACACTTTCGTATTTATTCATTATTTTTCACCTCCTTTTGGATATATATCCCATAATCTTGTTATGAGAAAGGATGAAAAAAGTTTTTTCTCTTTTCAAACATTGCTTATTCTACCATATTTTACATATATTTTCAAGTGGTTTTTAGAAAATATTTTTTATTGTTATGTTAACAGCCAATCTATCGCATTTATCTTTTTTATTCCATCATAGTCTACTTCTAAATCATCGTCTAATGTTATTATATATTTTGGGTAATTGTCGTTTATTTTTTTTAGTGGTGCTAACTCTCTTTCTAATGTTTTTTCATCTCTTACTGAAAATGCTACTTGGTAATATTCTATTCCTTCAAAGTTTTGTGCTACAAAGTCTATTTCTAATTCATCTAATTTACCTATATATACTTTATATCCTCTTCTTAGTAATTCAAGATATATTATATTTTCTAAAATATGCCCCATGTCTTGACCGGCTTTTTTTCCTAATAAATAATATCTTAATCCAAGGTCTACTGTATAGTATTTTTCTTGCGTTTTTAAATATTCTTTTCCTTTTATATCATATCTATTTGCTTTATATAAAATATAACTATCTACTAATGCTTCTACATAGTTTGCAACTGTATTGTATGATGTTTGTCTTGCCATTGATGTTAAAGTATCACTTATTTTTTTTATACTACAACTACTTCCTATGTTGTTGAATAAGTATTTTATTATACTTTCTAATATATTTTTGTCTGTAATACCTTTTCTTGATATTACATCTTTATAGATTACTGTATTAAAAATACCTTCTAAGTATAGATTTATATTTTCTGGATCTGCCTTATATAGTTCTATTGATTGAGGAAATGAACTGTATCTTAGATAGTCTCTGAATTTTCTTGATAAATCTGTTTTATTTTCAAAAGCAGATATATATTCTTTAAATGATAATGGTAACATTTTAATTTCTATATATCTTCCTGAAAGTAATGTTGCAAGTTCAGATGATAACATATATGCATTAGAACCTGTTATATATATGTCTACATTTTTATTAATAAATAAGCCGTCTACAGTTTTTTCAAATTCTGTAACATTTTGTATTTCATCTAGGAATATATATGTCATTTTCTCTTTTATTATTCTTTCTCGTATATATTGATATAACTTTTTTCTATCTGTTAAATCTTCGAAATTTGGGTCTTCAAAATTTATTGAAATTATTTGATTTTCTTCTACTCCATTTTCTTTCAAGTATTTTTGAAATAGTTCCATTAAAGTAGATTTTCCACATCTTCTTATTCCTGTTACTACTTTTATTATTTGCTTATCTTTAAAATTTTTTAATATTTTTAAATAATTATCTCTTTCTATCATAGATTTTTCCTCCGAATATGTTTTTATTATACTTCTTTTATATATTATAGTCAAGTTTTTTCAAAATATTGAAAAAACTTTGCATTTTTGCAAAGTTTTTAACATTTCATATTTTGTTACTTTTTATATAAATGTTAGCAATATATTTTTGATGAATATAAATGTTTGAATTCTTATTTTACGGACGCCCAAAGGGCGCCCCTACATGTATTATTCAGCATTAATTATTCACTATTAATTATTCATTAAAATACATATTATGATGCTTGTTCTTTTAATTTGACTAATATGTTTAGTGCCTCTATTGGTGTTAGTTCTTCTACATTTATCTTGTCTATTTCATGTGCTATTTCTGCTATTTTATAGTTGTACATACTTAATTGTCCTGCTAGTTCGTCCTTTTTCTCTTTCTCCATTTTCTTTTGCCCTAGCATACTTTTTCTTTCTAGGCTTTTTAATATTTCATTTGCATTTTTTAGTACTTCCTTTGGTACTCCAGCAAGTTTTGCTACGTGTATTCCATAACTTTCGTCTGTTCCACCTTCTACTATTTTTCTTAAAAATATGATGTCTTCTCCTTTTTCTTTTACTGCTATTGAATAGTTTTTTACTCCTTCTTGCTCGTTTTCTAGTTCTATTAGTTCATGGTAATGTGTTGCAAATAGTGTTTTTGCTCCACATTTTTCTGTGTCTGATATGTATTTTGCTACTGCCCAGGCTATTGATAATCCATCATATGTTGATGTTCCTCTTCCTATTTCATCTAGTATTATTAGGCTGTTACTTGTTGCATCTTTTAAGATATTTGCGACCTCCATCATTTCTACCATAAAGGTACTTTCTCCCATACTTAAGTCATCTGATGCTCCAACCCTTGTAAAGATTTTATCTACTACACCTATTGTAGCTTTGTCTGCTGGTACAAAGCTCCCTATTTGTGCCATTAAGGTTATTAGTGCTACTTGCCTCATGTATGTTGATTTTCCTGCCATATTAGGTCCTGTAATTATTGATAGTCTATCACTTGTTTTGTTTAAATAAGTATCGTTTCCTATAAAACTTCCTCTTGGTAACATTTTTTCTATTACTGGATGTCTTCCATTATTTATTATTATTTCTGTTTCATTATTTACTTCTGGCATTGTATAGTTCATGTCTTCTGCTACTGTTGCAAATGATGTTAACACATCTAATGTTGCAATTATATTGGCGGATTTTTGTATTCTGTCTATTTGCGATGCAATTTTATTCCTTACTTCTATAAATAAATTGTATTCTAATTCTACTAATTTTTCTTCTGCACCTAATATGTCTTCTTCTAATTTTTTAAGTTCTTCTGTTATATATCTTTCTCCTGTTGATAATGTTTGTTTTCTTGTGTAATTTTCTGGTACTAAGTTTAAGTATGATTTTGTAACTTCTATATAATATCCGAAAACTTTGTTATAACTAATTCTTAGATTTTTTATTCCTGTTTTTTCTCTTTCTTTTGCTTCTAATTCTACTAGCCATTTTTTTCCATTAGTAGTAGCTTCTTTATATCTATCTGCTTCTTCATTATAGCCATTTTTAATTATGTTTCCTTCTTTTATTACTATTGGTGGGTCTTCTACTATTGCTTTTTCTATTAATCCATGAATTTCTTTTACTTCATCTAAATTTTCATATAAATTTTTTAACATTGGAGATTTTGTTGTGCTTAATATTTGTTTTATTTCTGGTATTTTTCCTAAAGAGTTTTTTAATGATACCATGTCTCTTGCATTTGCATTTCCATATGAGATTTTTCCTACAAGTCTTTCTATGTCATATACTTTTTTTAGGTTTTCTCCTATATCTGATTTTAGAATTAAGTCTTCTTTTAGTTCCTTTACTGCTTCAAGTCTATTATGTATTTCTTCTATATCTATTAAAGGGTCATTTACCCATCTTCTTAAATGTCTTCCTCCCATTGATGTTAATGTTCTATCTAATACCCAAAGCAAAGTTCCTTTTTTGCTTTTGTCTTTCATTCTTTCTGTTATTTCTAAATTTCTTCTTGCTGTAATGTCTAGTGCCATATATCTTGTTGTGTTATAAATTTTGATTGTATTTATATTTTCTATTTCCATTTTTTGCATTTGAGTTATGTATGATATTAATGCATTTACTGCTGATACTACTAATAATTTATCTTTAAATTCTGTTATTTCATTTTCTTTCATGTCTAATATTTGATGTTTGTTTTTTATTTTTTCTATGTCTACATCAAAGTATGTTTCGTCATATTTTGATATATAACATTTTTCGAATCTCTGAGAAATCTTAGACATTTCCTCCATTGTAGAACTCATTAATTCATTTGTTACTATTTCTACTGGTGAATATCTTGCTGTTTCATCTAATAATTTTGCAAAGTTGTTGGTTTCTTTTATTTGTGTAGCATAAAAGTCTCCTGTTGATATATCACATACTGCTAGCCCATAGAATAAACCTTGTTTATATATTGACATTATGTAGTTATTTTTCTTTTCGTCTAATACTGTTTCATCTAATACTGTTCCTGGAGTTACTATTTTTACTACTCCCCTTTTTACCATTCCTTTGGTGTTTTTAGGATCTTCTAATTGTTCACATATTGCGACTTTATATCCTTTTTCTATTAATTTTGCTATATATACATTTGCAGCATGATAAGGTATTCCACACATTGGTGCTCTTTCTTCCATTCCACATTCTTTTCCTGTTAATGTAAGTTCTAATTCTCTTGATACTTCTATTGCATCATCAAAGAACATTTCGTAAAAGTCTCCTAATCTATAAAATAATATACAGTCTTTGTATTCTTCTTTCATATTTATATAATGTTGCATCATAGGTGAGTATTCTGCCATCTCTCTTTTCCCCCATTTCGAACTATTTCTACATATTTTGTATTTTACCATAGATATTTTTTAATTTCAAGTTGCATTTTGTGCAACTATTTTGTGCCGATATTTTATGACACTATTATGTGCTACTAGAAGAAATAAGAAAATTCAAAGATTTCTTTTTAATTTGTTCTCGCCCTCCCAAAGTTTTCGAATGTAAGTGGAAAATTTCAAGGGCTAGATATTTTGTATATTTTTATTGCAAAAAAGTCGAATGTATTTTTATAAGTTTTAATATTCATTTTAAATTACTCCTATTTTTATATTAGAAGTCCTGCTTCCTGTCTTGCAAATTCTAACTTTTCTAATCCATTTTGAACATATTTATTTTTCATCATGTATTTCCAAATTGTACCATTTAAGTAGTTTTCTATCATTACTAGTTCTATTCCTTTATCTATTCCTATGTATTCTTTTGCAAACCATGGCTTTTCTTTTTCTAAGTTATATCCATCTTTAAATCCATATTTTCCCCATAGTTTAGGAAATGTATTATAATAATATTCCATCGCTTTTATACTTTCTTCTGGAGTAAATACTATTGAACCTATTGCTCCACATGGAGTTATTGTTCCATCGTTTTCTATTTTTAGGTTAACATCACAGGGTTTTGCACCAAAACTGCAGTATCCTTTTGGTCCAAGGCATGCTGTTAGTCCCCATGAGTTTTCTCCATATGTTTTAAATTTTCTTTTATTATCTATACAGTACTTTCTATTAGCTTTTGTTGCTTTTATTGAGTTTTCAAACCAATCTATCAAGTCTTTGTCTTTTATATTTCTAAAATCTATCCATGCATGAGAAAACTGATATGTAAATAATGTTCCACAATGTGTATATATTATGTCTTCTATATCTTTATAGTTTGCTCTTTTTCTTTTAAAATCATTATACATACTTTTATCAATGGGAAATGTATCTGAACTTACTCCTAAAACATATAACATTAGTTGTTCTGCATACATATCCCAATGTCCCCAAAATCCCTTTTCTGGAGTATATCCCATATAAAAATAATTGGTTTCTTTATTTCTATACCATTCCCAGTTTACTCTTTTATATAAATTTTCTGCTTTTTCCTTTATTTGTTTTCCAAAGTATTCCCCTGCTGTTAATGCTCCACATATAAAAATTGCTGTATCTATTATGGAAATTTCACAATTCCATTCCCTTTTACCTGTTTCCATGTTTACAAAATGATAATAGAATCCATTTTTTCCTTCTAGATTATTTATAAAAGTGTCTAAAGTTCTATTTGCTCTATCATATGCTTTTTCATATTTTATCCATTTATGCTTTACTCCAACGATTAATGCTGCTAATCCATATCCTACTGAAGCTATACTTGCTACATGGTTTGCTATTATTGTTTTATCTCTCGTTAATCCATATCCTTTGCTATTTTTATTAGTATTTGTTTCATTAATAAAAAAATCAAAGCTTTTCTTAAGTTCTTTTAATATAAGTTTTTCTCCATAACATTTAACAAATCTCATATATACAACACCTACTTACCAATATTATATAATAATAGTATCTATGTAGCAATGTTAGTTTATGGAAATTATTTTTTTCTTATTTTTTCTTCTTTTGTAATATTTCTTGTTTTTACCTAATATACATTAACAAATGAAGTTTATAGTACAAACATTTTGTATATAGTTTATGGAGGTTAATATGGAAAATTCAAATTTATATCAGGATATACAATCTAGAACTGATGGAGACATTTATGTAGGCGTTGTAGGTCCTGTTCGAACTGGTAAATCAACTTTTATAAAACGTTTTATGGATTTATTGGTTATTCCAAATATTGAAAATGAATATAAGAAAGAAAGGGCTAAAGATGAGTTACCTCAAAGCGCAGGCGGTAGAACTATTATGACTACAGAGCCAAAGTTTGTTCCTAATGAGGCTGTTCAAATTAATCTTGGTGATAATTTAAAATTTAAGGCTAGACTTGTTGATTGTGTTGGATATCTTGTTAATAATGCTATTGGATATTTAGAAGATGATGTTCCTAGAATGGTAAAAACTCCTTGGTCTGATGAGGAAATTCCTTTCGAAAGAGCAGCTGAAATAGGTACTAAAAAGGTAATTGATGAACATTCTACTATTGGAATTTTAATTACTACTGATGGAAGTTTTTCTGATATCCCTAGGGAAGATTACATAGAAGCTGAGGAACGTGTTGTAAATGAATTAAAGGCTTTAAATAAACCTTTTGTGATAGTTCTAAATAGTGCTGAACCTTCTTCTGAGTATACTGCTCAACTTGCAGAGAAACTTGAAGAGAAATATGGTGTTTCTGTATTACCTCTTAATTGCTCAGAATTAGATATTGAAGATATTAATAATATGTTTAGTAAAATTCTTTATGAATTCCCTATTGAACAGATTAATTTAAAACTTCCAAAATGGGTTAATACTCTTGACGATTCACATTGGTTAAAACAATCACTTTATTCTGATATCAAAACTTCTTTTAGTAATATTCGTGTTCTTAAAGAGGTAAAGCCTTGTGTTGATAATATTAGTTCTACAGATGTAATAAGTAATAGTGTATTACAAGAGATTAATCTTGGTAATGGTAATATAAATATTTCTATTGAATTAAAAGATAATTTATTTTATCAAATTTTAAGTGATATGACAGGTGTGTCTATATCTGATGAAGGTGATCTGTTTTCAGTTCTTACTTCTTTTGCTCAGACTAAGAAAGAATATGATAAGATATCATATGCATTAGAGTCTGCAAAAGCTACAGGATATGGTATTGTAACACCTGGAATGGAAGATTTAATTTTAGATGAACCAGAAATGGTAAAACAAGGTTCTAAATTTGGTGTAAAATTAAAAGCTACTGCTCCGAGTCTGCATATTGTAAAGGCCAATATAGAGACTGAGGTTTCCCCTATTGTAGGTTCCGAAAAGCAATCAGAAGAATTAGTTAATTACCTACTTTCAGAATTTGAAAGTGATCCTCAAAAAATTTGGGAATCTAATATTTTCGGAAAAAATTTGCATGAACTTGTAAATGAAGGTTTACAAAATAAATTGTCTCGAATGCCAGAAGATGCTCAAGGAAAATTACAAGAGACGCTAGAACGTATTGTGAATGAAGGTAGTGGAGGATTAATATGTATTATATTATAAAAATGGGGCATTTCATGCCCCAAATTTTTTTATAATTATAAATATCACTCAGAATAACTGGGGAATATTTATCAAATCTTTTTAAGATATCTCTATTCCAGCACTTGCATAACCAACTACTGTATTTAATAATGAGAGACCTGAAGATGTTGCAGAAAATACCATTAGTAAACGTGATTGTGCAGTAACTGGTATTGATAATCCTGTTGTTATTCCAGAACTTATATCACCAATAGATATTGTACCAGTAAGTGAAGGTGTAAGATTAACAACTGCTCCTGGAATTGGAACAAATAAGTTATTAGGGGTACTTGATACATATAATTGGGCACGAATTGTTATAGACGAACCAATAAGTGATAATGCAGCTGTAGTACTAAAGTAAGCACTTATTGAAGTAATTGTTCCTGCTCTTGGCATTGAAAATGCAAAGTTTGTTAGTGTTCCAGATGGATTAGTAAGGTCTATACTAGAACCTAAAACTGTTAAACCTGGTGCAGATGAACCAAATCCTATAAATGCTGGTATACCTGCTAATCCTCCTGCAATAGTAGTAAGTGAAATTGGTATTCCAGATGATAATGGAATAATACTAGTACTTCCATTTGCACCTGTTGCACCTGTTGCTCCTGTGGCTCCTGTTGGGCCTGTTGCTCCTGTTACTCCATCTGCTCCTGTGGCTCCTGTCGCTCCTGTTATTCCTGTAGCTCCTGTCGCTCCTGTAGCTCCTGTTGAGCCTGTTGCTCCATCTGCTCCTGTGGCTCCTGTTGGGCCTGTTACTCCATCTGCTCCTGTCGCTCCTGTAGCTCCTGTTGGACCTGTTGCTCCATCTGCTCCTGTCACTCCTGTAGCTCCTGTTGCTCCCTTGCACCCTCTAGGTCCTGTCGCTCCTGTTGCTCCTGTTGGATCTGTTACTCCAATAGGTTTACAACAGCATTCACAATCATTATCCCATCCATTATTACAATCATCGTTACAGTCATTGTTACATTTACTTCTGAAGTCATCTTTTGAATTATTTATATTTAAGTTTTTAAAAAAACTCATAAATATTCCTCCTTTACTATAAGAGTAATAATAATTACTCTTTAAATAGTATATGACTGTAAATGTAAAATTGTTATTCTTGAATATTTGTTTTGTTTTCAAAATAACGCTTATTATATAGAAAAGAATTAGAAAAAGGTTTTATCTCTCCTGCTTTATTATTATAATAAATAGCTTTTTCTACATCTCCCATTTTATCATAGCAAACACATAATTGAATATAAGGAATATAACCACTATAATCTTCATTATAGAACCCACCATTATTAAGATTAGGTTTAACAGCAATGGCTAATTTGTACCAAAAAATAGCATTTTCTAATTGTTGTTTTTCTAAAAAATAATTGCCTAATTTACAAGATACTTCTGGTCTAGGTTTATCAAATTCAAAACTTCTAAATAAAGATAGCAGTGCATTATTTTCATCATTTAATTGTGTATAACAGTTTGATAAATCAATACATGCACTGATACAATTTTCACTCCATCCTTGTTTAGAGTTTAAGAAATTATTAAAAATCTCAATTGATTTTTCATATTGCTTATGATAATATAATTCTCTAGCATAGTAAAATTGTTGTCTTGCGTCAAGTGTAATTCCTTCTTCTATCATTTTATTAAATATTTTTAAATTTCTAGATTTATCACTGGCATGTAGCTTTTTGTGTGATATTGCAATATCTGAATATATTACATTACCATAAGGGGAAATAACCTCATGTATTGGACTTATCCATTGATAATTCTTTTTTCTTGATAATAGTCTTTCTCTATAATACGTAAGAGTTGGATTGTTTTTTTCATCGAATGCAACATTATATTTCATCATGACTATATCTACTGAAGTATCTAATGTCTTTTTTAATTCTCTTAATTCTAATAGGTCTTTTTCTAATATGATATCATCAGCATCTAACCACATAATATAATCTTTTGTGGCTTTTGAAAATGAATAGTTTCTTGCCTTTGCAAAATCGTCTACCCACTCAAAATTGTATATTTTATTTGTATATTCCTTTGCAATTTCTACTGTAGAATCAGTAGAACCTGTATCAACTATTATAATTTCATCCACTACTTCTTTTACACATTCTAAACAGCGACCTATAACATCTTCTTCATTTTTAACAATCATACATAAGCTTATTTCAACCATAAAAATCCCCTATCAAATAATTTATTTTGCTAAAACTAGTATACAATACATAAGTTTTATTCTATATTTTATGAAGGATTTTAAGTTTTTGTTAAAATTTTATAACTTTAATTTTGTCTTTATAAAAGTTCATTTATATTATCTTCTTACTCTTGATAATCCGTTAAAATCAATTGGTATTTCTACATTATTTTTAAATCTTATTTTGTTAATCCATTTTTGCATTTCTATTATTGGTAAAGGTAGAAGTGATATTAGTATTGTATATATCCATTGTGTTTGATTTAATGTGACTAGACTAAATATGTTTGCAAAATATGGTATTATTACTACTATTACTTGTAATATTGTTCCTAGTATAAAGCTTCCTATTAAAAATTTATTATTCAAAGCTCCTTTTTTTAGTATTGAACCTTCTGATTTTATGTTAAAACTATGTACTAACTCTAATAATCCTAATGACACAAATGCCATCGTTCTTGCTACATCTATTCCATATAGATTATTTCCAAGTGAGAATATAAATAAGTCTAATACCCCTAACATTATTCCTTCTGTAATGATTTTACTCCATAGCCCATCTGCAAATATACTCTTTTTTGAGTTTCTTGGTTTTCTTTCCATTATTCCCTTTTCTTCTTTTTCTAGTCCTAAGGCTATTGCTGGTAATGAGTCTGTTACTAAGTTTATCCATAATAACTGTATTGCAAGTAATGGTGATTGTAACCCCAATAGCAGTCCAATGAATATTGTTGTTATTTCTCCAATGTTTGTTGCTATTAAAAAGTGTATGGCTTTTTTTATATTATCAAATATATTTCTTCCTTGTCTTATAGCTTGGACTATTGTTACAAAGTTATCATCCATTAGTACCATGTCTGAGGCGTTTTTGGCTACATCTGTACCTCCTTTTCCCATTGCAATTCCTATGTCTGCATTTTTTAGTGCTGGACTATCGTTTACTCCATCCCCTGTCATTGCTACTACTGCTCCTGTTTTTTGCCATGCTTTTACTATTCGTACTTTATGTTCTGGCGTTACTCTTGCAAATACTGAATATGAGGCTATGTTTCTTGTTAATTCGTTGTCTGATATATTGTCTAGTTCTGCACCTGTAATTGCCATATCTCCCATTTCTAAAATTCCTAGTTCTTTTGCTATTGCTTTTGCTGTTGCTATATGGTCTCCTGTTATCATTACAGTTTTTATTCCTGCCTTTTTACAGGTCTTTACTGCTTCTTTTACTCCTTGTCTCGGTGGATCTATCATTCCTATTAACCCAACAAATATTAAATTTTCTTCTAGGTTTGTTACATCTTTTCTCATAAATTCAAATTCTCTATACCCAACTGCTATTACTCTTAAAGCATCGTTTGCTAATTGCGTATTTTGATCTTGTATTTTTCTTTTTTCTTCTTCACTTAGTCTCTCTATTTTTCCATTTTTATAAATTCTATCACATTTGTTTATCATTACATCTGGTGCACCTTTTGTGATACTTCTATATCCATTTTCTAGTCTATGTACAGTTGTCATTAATTTTCTATTTGAATCAAATGGTATTTCACTTATTCTTTTCATTTTGTCATATAATTCTTTTTTATTTATTCCTTTTATTAATGCATTGTTTACAATGGCAACTTCTGTTGGCTCACCTATTGCTTCTTTCTCGTCTTTTATATCACAGTCTGTACACATACAGCCTAGTTTTAACAATAATTCTTCATCATCTGATATTGTTTTTACTACAGTCATTTTATTTTGTGTTAATGTTCCTGTTTTATCAGAACATATTACATTGCTACATCCTAATGTTTCAACAGCTGGTAGTTTCCTTATTATGCTATTTTTTCTTGCCATTTTTGTAACTCCTATTGATAACATTATTGTAACAATTGCAGGAAGTCCCTCTGGAATTGCTGCTACCGCTAAACCTACTGATGTCATAAACATTTCTATAGGTTCTATCTTTTTTAATATTCCTATTACATATATAATAGCACATATTACTAGACATACTATTCCTAAAGTTTTTCCAACTTCTGATAGTTTCTTTTGTATTGGTGTTTCTGGTGCTTCTTCTTCATTTATCATGTTTGCAATTTTACCAATTTTAGTGTTCATTCCTGTGTCTGTTACTATTGCTTTTCCATGTCCAGAAACTACAATACTTGCCATAAATCCCATATTTTTCATATCTCCTAATGGGATTTTTTCTTCTAGTATTTGTGCTTCACTTTTTTCAACTGGTTCTGTTTCTCCTGTTAAACTTGATTCTTCTATTTTTAAGTTAAATCCTTCTATTATTCTACAGTCTGCTGGGACATAGTTTCCCGCTTCTAATTCTATAATATCTCCTGGTACTAATTCTTCTGCATTTATCTCTTGAATTTTTCCTTCCCTTATTGCTTTTGCAATTTGTGGTGTTAATTTTTTTAGACTTTCTATGGATTTTTCTGCTCTTGCTTCTTGAACTAGTCCCATTATAGCATTTAATATTACTATTGCTATGATTATTATAGAGTCTACATAGTCATTTTCGCCTTGCATATATGACGTGAATGCCGAAATAATTGAGGCTATTATTAAAATTATTATCATGAAATCATTAAATTGTTTTATAAATTTTATTGCTATATTTTCTTTCTTTTTCTCTTGTAGTTTATTTGCTCCATATTTTTCTTTTCTGATTGTTATCTCATTATCTGCTAGTCCCATTTTTGTGCTTGTCTGTAATCTACTTACAACTTCTTCTGTTTTTAACATGTGCCACATAAAAACACCTTTCCTTCCTTAGATTTTCTTCTCTATAATATCTATGAAGGAATTTAGTGTTTTATTCATATTTTATATATTATTCTATAATAATTGTTTCCAATTGTCCTCTTTAAATCCAATTAAAATACCTTTATCTGATACTAATATGGGTCTTTTTATAAGCATTCCATCACTCGCTAATAATTCTATCTTTTTTTTATCATTCATAGTATCTAATTTTTCTTTTAAATTTAATTCTTTATATTTTAGTCCACTTGTGTTAAACCATTTTTTTATTTCATGTCCACTCTTTTTTATCCATTCATTTAATTCTTCTACTTTTGGTATTTCTTCAACAATATTTCTTTCCATAAAGCCAATATTGTTTTCTTCTAACCATTTCTTTGCTCTTTTACAAGTAGAACATTTTGGATATTCTATAAATATATTTTTCATCTTTTATTCCTCCTCATATATATGTTTGTCACATTTTTAGATTTTAACATTATTCATCTTACCATTCCACTCATCTAAAAATTCTTGAACAAAATTTCTCATAACTTCTGTTCTTTGTTTTCCTATTTCTTTTGCAGTTTTTGTATTCATATTATCTGCAAGTTTAAATAATTTATGATAAAAATGATCTTCATTGTTCTTTCTAAATGCCCTATGTCATGCCCACTTGATTCTTTTGAAAATAATTCTGATATTATCGGTCTTAATTTTTCTATATATTCTTCTAACATTTTTATCCTCCCTCTTTATTTTGTTTACATTATATAATATAAATACAATATTTTCAAATTTTGGGTTGTTGGTAGGATTATATGTTTTAAAAATTATGCAAGATTATAATTTTAAAACATATAATCCTCCCTACAAACACAAATTTACCTCTATCCTGTTTTGCATTTAACATATATTTTTTTAATGAATATTATATTAATATATGGTTTAAAATGAGGTGTTATATATGTTTTCAAATTTTTTTTATGATGCTAAAGCAATAATAAAAGGCGGTAAAGATTACCCTAGAATTAAGGGTATGGTATATTTTAAGGAAACTAAAGAGGGTGTTTTACTGACTGCTAAAATTCATGGATTACCACAGTCTAAGATTAAATGCACTGGTAGATTTTTTGGTTTTCATATACACAGTGGTAATTCTTGTACTGGTACTAAAGAAGATGAATTTGCAAATAGTGGTACACACTATAATCCTAATGATTGCCCTCACCCATTTCATGCTGGTGATTTACCTCCTCTAATTGAAAATAACGGTTATGCATATATGACTGTTTTAATAAATAAGTTTAAAATTGATGATATTATTGGTAAGGTTTTAATTATTCATGATTCTCCTGATGATTTTAATAGTCAACCTAGTGGAAATTCAGGGAAAAAGATTGCATGTGGTAAAATAACTTGATTTTTCTCGCATTTTATGTTATCCTATTTTTGAATTTTTAATTTATAATAGGAGGTAAATTTATGATTAAAATAGCATTTTTCGATACTAAAGACTATGATAAAACTTTATTTAACAAATACAATAAGGACTATAATTATGATATTACTTATTTTGAATCAAAATTAAATTCTGAAACTGTACCACTAGCAAAAGGATTTGATGTTATTTGTATTTTCGTTAATGACAAAGTAGATAAGGGTACTTTAGATAAATTGAATGAATATGGAATAAAACTTATTGCATTAAGATGTGCTGGCTTTAATAATGTTGATTTAGATAATCTGGGGAACATTAGAGTTGTACGTGTTCCTCAATATTCACCATATGCTGTTGCTGAACATGCAACTGCATTACTTTTAAACATTAATAGAAAAATTTATAAATCCTATCAACGTGTAAAAAAATATAATTTTTCTTTAGATGGATTACTAGGTTTCGATTTACATGGAAAAACTGTTGGAGTAATTGGTACTGGTAAAATCGGAAAAGTATTTATGCAAATTATGAAAGGTTTTGGCACAAATATTATTGCTTATGATATATTTAAGGATGAAAAAGCAGCTTCTGAAATCGGTTTTGAATATGTCAGCCTTAATGAATTATGTGAAAAATCTGACATTATATCTTTACATTGTCCATCAACTCCAGAAACACAGAATATTATCAATAAAAATTCTTTATCTAAAATGAAGGATGGTGTAATAATAATTAACTGTGGAAGAGGCGATTTAATTAAAACAGATGATTTAATTGATTATCTTTCTATTGGAAAAATTGGTGGAGTTGGATTAGATGTTTATGAAAATGAAGGAGATTATTTCCTAAAAGATATGTCTAACTCATATATAAGAGATAAAAATTTATCTTTATTAATTTCAATGCCTAATGTTCTTATAACTTCTCATCAAGCTTTCTTTACTTCTGAAGCACTAAATAAAATTGCTAGTGATACTTGTCAAAATATTAATGATATTTTTAATAATGGAACTTGTATTAATGAGATTAAATAAATGTCTTTATTATTATTGAAGCACTTTTTATTTTACTCTTTTATATAATAATTAAATATACGAAGGGGCACGGTTTACCGTGCCCTAGATTTATTCGCAATGTTATTTTATTTTTTCTAGTCCTATTATTACTGATTTTATTTGTGCAATATCAGTTACTGTAATTTCTCCATCATAATTCATGTCTGCTGCCTTTAATTCTGCTCCTGTTAATAATTCTTTTTCGATATAGTGTAGTTTTACTTTTGCTAAGTCTGTAATTGTAATCTCTCCATCTCCATTTATGTCTCCTGTTACTACTAATGTATATTCTATGTCTCCTACTTTTAATTTTGTACCTGTTTTTATAATACTACTATCTTTTAATGGCTTTCCATCTTTATCCATAAATGTTAGTTCTTGGTCAGTTTCTACATTCTTCTTGAAAGTACTGATTGTTGTTTTTTGTGTAATCTTTGAAATGTAGTCTTCTTCTATTTTATAGATTTCTGATGTAATTCCTTCTTCTGAATCATCTGGTTCTTCATCTTTATTTATCCAGTCGACTTTGGCAACTGCTGTTGCTTTGTTTCCTGCAAGGTCTTCAAATTCAAATGTAAATTCTCCATTTTCTGTAAATATATATTCTCTACTAGTTCCATTGTTTGTAACTATTATTTGTTCACTTTCATTTACTAGTTTTGCTACTACTTTGTTTGCAGGTTCTTTTGTACTATAGCTAATTTCTGCTGTTGGTGCAGTTTTATCTATCCAGCTTACTTTTGCTTTGTGTTTTTTTACATCCCAATTATTACTGTCTGAAGAATCTTTATATTCAAATTCAAATTCTCCATTTTCTGTAAATGTGTATTGTTTGCTTTTGTTGTTATTAACCATTTCAACTTCTACAGTTTTACCTTCTGTATCAATTATATATGGCTTAATAGTTGCTATAACATCTGTATTGGTTAATTTTGTAATATTATATGTAATATCACTTGCTATAATTGTTGTATCATTTTCTATATAATCTGCTTTTATGCTTTTATATGCTATATTACTTGCTTTATCAAGCATTTTAAATTCATATTCTCCACTTTCTTCAAATGTATATTCTAATGGATTTGTCATGGCTTGTTGTAATTGTCTTAAAGTTTCTTTTTCTGAATCAGTTATTGTTACACTATTACCTTCATTATCAAAGTATTCTTCTCCACTAACTGCTCCATTTTCCATTGTTGTTACATAATTTCCAACTGAAGAAACTTTACCTGTTGTATTTTTATATGTGATTTTTTTGATAACTCCATTTTCATCTACCTCAACTACTTTAAATACATTGTTTGATGAATCTAAATATGAGATATTTTTAACTTTTCCATTTTCAACTTCAATAAAGTTTATCTTTTTATTGTCTTTATCTAATAAGTATACATCTTCGCTAATTCCATCTAATAAAATAACTAATTTTTTATGGTCATCTATATCATAATCTATATCTGCTGATGGAATGTCTTTATCTATCCAATTTACTTTTGCTACAGCTGAACCTGTATTTCCTTTTTCGTCTTCAAATTCAAATGTAAATTCTCCATTTTCAGTAAATATATATGTGTCTTTTCCATCATTGTTTGTAATTGTTATTTTGGTACTTGGATTTACAAGTCTCGCTACTACTCTTCCACTTGTTGGTTCTGTAGTGCTATATGCAATTCCTGCTGTAGGATGAGGATTTTTTGTTATGTCTTGAAAGAAGTTAAATGCTCTTGCAGTAAACCAATTACCATTAGAGGCACGGTCTGCTACTATTTTGACATATTGAACTTCTTTTTGTTGTTCTATTTCAAAACTTTTTGTGTTTTTAATAGCATCTTCATTTGTATTTGCTTGGTTAGTATATGTTAGATTTTTTAGATTTTTTAGTTCTTCCCAATTTTCTCCATCCATGCTACCATAAATAGTACCATCTAAGATTTTTCCATTTCCTCCACCACCAGGTACATATTCTACTGCTGATAGATAAACTGATTGATCTAATTTAATAATAATGTAACGTTCTGTGTCTGATCCATTCCATGCTGAGTGCCAATTAGTATTATAGTTTGCATCTATGGCATTTCTTGCATGTCTTCCTTGAGCAGTAGCTTCACTAGAAACTCCCTCTATTGTTAAGTGAGATACTGGTATATATTTTCTTGTTTCTGGTTGATTGTCTTTAGTAAAATTATATGTTGCTACTGGACTTGTTAATTGTGTTCCTGTTGCACTTTGTCTTATTTGTATAGTTTTATCTCCTGTTAAATCTGGAGAACTTACACTATATAAAGTCCATTTATCTTTTTCTGAATAACGCCATTCAATACCTAAGTTAACTCCTACTATACGATTTTCTAAGTCACTAGCAAATAAG
Organism: uncultured Clostridia bacterium; assembly: GCA_948739805.1. Taxonomy (GTDB): domain Bacteria; phylum Bacillota; class Clostridia; order TANB77; family CAG-508; genus CAKPSH01. The sequence goes on from CAPYID010000004.1 coordinate 63,644, forward strand.
GTTGCTGGAATTGCTCCTTCTGTAATGTCTATTTTATATAGGTTTTCTTCATCATAGTTTACTCCAACTATATGAACATATATATCATTTTCAGCTGTAATACTACTTATTTGTTGTGGTGTTAACTGTAATTTATGTTCTTCTTCTGCAGTAAATGAAACTTCGTTCCAAGTTTGTTTTCCGTCTAAGCTATAATCCCAACGAACTCCATTTCCATCAAAACGACTTGATAATACAATTTTTCCTGCATCTGCTCCATCGAATGAAAATGTAGCAATTGTTTTATCTAGCTTTCCTAATAGATAGTTTGCTTCTGTTCTTGTAACTGATGGTTGAAGTACTTCAGTTGAAGTATTAGGAAGTTTACTTCCTTCTGTTAAAATTCTTGTTTGTAAAAGTGTAAATCTATATATATTTTCTACACTTGTTAATTTTGGTTTTATTAAATTTGTTAAATGTTGCATTGGTAATGGGAAACATTTTAACTTTTCTGCTAATTCTTCTGCTAAATTATAATAATCGTTTTCTGTTTTGTTTTCACTTGCATTGTATACATTAATTAAACCAACCCACGCATCAATGTTTATAGGTTGTATTTGTAAAGCTTTCCTATATATCTCTTCTTGCTTTGCTAAATTTCCTTCATATACTTTTGCACGCATGACTTCTTCTTCACACTTTACCAAATTTTCATAGTCATTTATTGCTTCTTGTGCTAATACTGTATATACTACAGAATAACCTCTACTGTAACTAGCGTTTCCCCAACCTAGTAACATTCTTTCGCCTTTTTCTGATAACGTCCATCCACTTACGTCATTATCAATTCCCCAATAACCTTTTCCTTGTGTATTTTTTGTATAATATAAAAGGGCTGCGTGTCCTGGTTGACCAATAACTGTTGCAGGTATTCCATGTGTTGTACGAATATTTGAACCTGATTTTGATATACCTCCACAAACTGCTCCAGTTCCAAATTTGTTTCTGAAATTCATCCATACTTTATATAGTTTATAATCTGGAGTACCTCTTGTTACTTTAAATGTATAATTTGGATTATTTTTACCTCCAGGTATAGTAAATTTTGTATCAAATAAACCTACCTTGCCAGCATTTTCTCCACTTAATTCGTTACCCGCATTATCATCTTTTTTGTTTACTGCAAATAATTCATTAAAATAACTTTTATTTTCTTCTGCATAATAAATTTCATTACCATAACTTGGCCATACATAAGCCATATATGGATGTGGTGTTAGGTAATTTGTTGTATGATATTGTTCTAATTTATCTTGAACATATGCATTTAACCATAGAATTTCTTCGTCATCTATAGCATTATTCATAATAAAACGCATTTCTTCAACTTGTAGAGATTCAAACCATTTTGTTATATCCCAATTTCCTCCTAATGCATTAAGCTTTCCATTTTCATACATATATTTATATATTGCATAACGTTTAAGCGCGTCTGATTGATTTTCTGTTGCACCTGATTGCATCCATAAGCCAACTCTTTGTGAATGTGTTAAAGAAAGTGAAATTGCCATTTTTTTATACAAATCACCTTTGGTCATATTTGCTGGACACCAGTCATTTTGTATTCTTTGACTATTTGTAAAGTCATTACTATATTCATCATAAAGTCTAGAAAGTTGTGTTAATGAATTATAATAACTTCCACCTTCTGGTGTTCCCCCTAGTATATATAATCTTAGAACATCTAAGTTACTTGTTAACCATACATATGTGTTAGTATTTTGCTCACTTTCACCTAAAAATCTTTTTAAAGCATAATTACCTACTCTATTAATTAGTTCTCTTTTAAGTAGCGTTAATTCATATTCAGGATTTGTTAAATCTGCATTTGCAAATTCTGTTTTGATTTTATTATCTAATTCGTCAATTGATGGAACTAATTCTTCCCCTGGTTCTTTATATGTTTCTTTAATTAATTTAGCATCTACATAAACAGAATGGTCATTTCCATTTGATCCATTATCATTAGCTTCTAATTTTAAAAACTTTGCACCTTTAATATCTATTTTGGCAAATATTGCATTGTCAGCTGATTTAATTACAGGTGGATTTTCTTCTGTCTTTAGTTCCCAATTGCTTCCATCGGTTGATGTGTATATGTAAAATTTAACACCATTACCTCTATTACCAGAAGTATTATTTACTCCCATATATGTAGTTAAATAGTCATAATCACTATAATTTGTTAAATCATATACTACTTTAGAACTTGCATGTGCCCATATACCCTTTTCAAAACTATACAAAGCACCTTCTATTTTTACCGAAAAATTTGCTCCACCATCTGTTTCATTTATATGTATAGTTCCCCAACCTGGTTTTGATTGTCTAGTATCATAAGGTATATCTGATAAGTAACAAAAATCACTTTCATTTGCTAAAACTGTATAAGTACCATTCATTATCTTTTCTTGTGCTATTAAAAATATTATTAATAATATTACAAAACAAATACTTATTTTCAATAGATATTTGATTTTGCTGTTATTATTCTTTATATTCCTTTCCATTTTATAAATCCTCCATTTTTTCTTTACCACATTTATTATACTTTTAATGGATTTTTACATAGATGTTATATTAAATTGTCAAAATTTAATGTTTACTTTGTTTTGAGTGTTTACCTGTTATTATTTCTTTTTTACTTTTTTTATTAATAATTTTTATTTTTATATAATAAGTTGTTGCAATTGCAATTAATACTATTATACAAAATATTATAATTCCATTATTTTCTCCTGCTTGTGGTATTTTGTTATTATATATAGAATTGTTGTTACTTGAATTATTTCCTGAATTATTTCCTACATTGTTCCCTACATTATTACCTATATTATTACCTACATTATTTCCATTATTGCTTCCATTATTTCCTTCATTTCCATCTCCTGGTTTTGTGTCTGGTACAGTAGAATCTTTTATAGTAATTGCTTTACTTACATTGTCTGTTTTTATATCTTCTTTTCCATTTGATGCTGAGATATCTTTTAATGTTATTGTAATATCTTTTTTACTTTCTTCTTTTACTTTAAAAGTAATTTTGAATAAAGTTTCATCTTTTGTTGCATAACTATTATCTCTATCTGTAACAAATTTTCCATTTGCTTCATTATATGAAGGTTTTGTCCATTTTCCTTGTGCTTCCATTTTTACTAATTCTAAACTGTTTTTTTCATATTCTAATGTTCCTCCTACTGCTATAATCCCTTTTTCATCTTGAATATCTGATAAGTTAACATTTACTGTAAATTCATCATTTTTATTAAATTCACTTTTGTCTGTTTTTAAATCTACCTTACATTTAGATACAGCATATACATTACTTACTAAAGTAACTATTACTAAAATTAAACTTAATGTTATTATTTTTCTTTTCATAATTTTTCCCCCTTTATTCTAATTCCATTAAATCTACTATCACTAATTTAAGTTGCGCTAAATCAGTTATGGTTATTTTTCCATCATTGTTTATGTCTGCTGCTTTTAAACTGGCTTCTGTTAATGACTCTTTTTCTATATAATGTAATTTTAATTGTGCAAGGTCTGTTAAGGTAATTTCTCCTGTTCCATCAATATCGCCTGTTACTATTATTGTTAATTGTAAAGTGTCTCCAACTTGTAATGTCATACCTGTTGCTAATTTATCATTTTCTCCAATTGCATTTCCATTTTTGTCTTTTATTATTATATCTTTAGATGCTTCTACCTTAGTTTTTAATTCTTTTACTGTTGTTTCTGGAACTATTTTTGAAATAAATCCTTCTTCTATCAAGTATTTTTCACTTTTTATTGTTTCTTCTGGTTCCTCTGGTTTTCCAGGCTCTTCTGGTTCTCCTTCTACAGGTGTATCTTTTGGTTGAACTACTGTTTCTCCTCTTTCTACATCTTTTGCTACAACTGCTTTTGATACGAAATTAACATCTATTATATTGTTTGTATTTGTAACTTCATTATAGTTTACTGTGATTTCCATTGTTTCTTTATTTGTTATATCTATTGTTTTTCCACAAACTACTACTGATTCAATTTCATAATCATTGTCTGCTTTTATAGTAATTGTCTTTGTTTCATTTTCTGCTAGTGTAATGATATTTCCTTTTTCACTACTTGCGTTTGTGATTTTACCACCTTTTGAACTTGTGGCTATTACTGCTTTTTCTTTGTTTTGTGTTCCATCATCATCGGTTACTGCAATCATATATGGACTGAATGAGTCACATGTGATTATTAAACCATATTGTGTTACAACACATGGAATTTCTTCAACTCCTACTACTTCATTTTTATCATTTCTAATAAAGTGATATGCTTTGAATGTAACTCCTGCATCTTCTGGTCCATATCCTGCTGGAAATCCAAGTGCTACTCTTAGTCTATGTCCTGTTTTTACAACATATTTTTTACATACATTTAATGATATGTCATAAGTTTGACTTGACTTTATTTCTTGATTTGGAAATTCACTTTCTACTAAATCATCCATTACTTTTTCTTGTTCAACTGTAGTTTTAGTTGCTACAAGTGTTATTCTATTTTTCAATTTATCTGATAATTTTTCTCCACTTGCTGTTGTCCAATCTTTCATTGATAAGTCTTCTTCTTCAAGTAATATTGGTCTTCCAAATACTTCCCAATTACGAGCTTTGTTCATACTGAAAGAGCACCCTATCAAGTTGTAAGCACCATATGTTATCTCCATTGGAGCTTTCCCACTATTTTTTCCTACTAATCCAGTAATAGCTATATAATAAGAAGCTTGATCATCTGCATACATTTGACTAAATTTTAAATCAAATGTTATTGTACGTTTTCCATCCCATTGAAAATTTGTTATTGTAGATTTTTCCGCTCCTGTTGCTCCTGATGATGTCATTTTATATCCTACTTCTGTTTCTCCCTCTTTGAATACTAAATCATCAGTATAAGTAACTGATACATGATATGTTGGTCCAACTGTAAGTGTTGCTGTTGGTAATGGTGATTGTTGTTTTATATATGGTTTAGCCTTATATATTCCACTTGGATTATAAAGTCTTCCACTTTGTACTAAAATTTGTTCTTCTGTTCCTTTATATGTTAAACATGTTATATCATGTTCATAATCTCCTGGTGGTACATTAGTTACAGCAAATTCAGTATATTCTGCATTTGCTACTGATATGTATATATGATCACCATTATCTATTATTCCTACATATAATCTTGGGTCTGGAATTAAATATCCCCATTTACTTTCTTCCCATATTTGATCTCCTGGTCTATATTGGGTAGATTTCATCATAAGATAATATCCGTCTTCTGCTGCTCCATTATAACCTTTTCCATTATAACTTATAGAATAATCTCCTGCTCTATATTCTTCTGTTTCTGTTCCTTCTTTTTTATATTTTACAACTAATCCATCTTTGTTTGTGACTGTATCTATTCCATAATCTTCTACTTTTAGTTCTGGATATTCAAATTTATAATTACCTGCTGATTCCACTTCTTCAATTGGGAAATGTTCTACATTCATAGTAACAGCTCCAACTAATAAATATCTTGTATTTTCAAATCCTTCTACAATATTGTTTCCTGGTTCTTCTTCACTATTATCTGAAGATGCATGTGTACGTACATAAGGATCATCTATTGTACAATCTACTGCATACCAAACTTTTTCTAGTTGTCTTGCATTTGATTCTACATTTTCTTCTATTTGTACATAGTTCCACATATGTGCTTCTGTTGCTTCTCCTTCTGTAGTGTGTGCACCTTGTACAAGAATACATGTTATTCCTAATTTGTCTAATATAGTTTTAAATGCTCTTGCATATCCTTCACATACACTTTGTTTTTTTACAAGTGTACCATATGGTGTTGATAAATGTGATTCATTTCCTGGTGTACAATCATCTTCTAATCTATAAGAAGTATTATAAATTATCTCATTGTGAACATATTTTATTTGTTCTGTTGTAAGATTTTTTCCTTCTTCGACTGTAATATTTCTTGCACCTGTTACTATTTCATCTACTCTATTATTAAATTCTCCAATTGCACTTTCTACTTCTTGTGTGTTTGTAAATCCTTCTATATAATAGTCATCATATCTTCCAGACCCAATATAAGCATGATATTTTCCTTCTGTATCTTTTGTTACTCTAATGCTTATAGCAGAAAAATTAACGTAAAAAATTTCTGGATGATCTGCATAGAATGCATATCTTGCTGCATACATTGCATCCATTAATTCTTTATTTCCATTACTATATTTTTCAAGTTGTGATTGTGTGATATGACCATTTGCTGTAAGATCATAATCTTCTGTTCCTGTTTTTAAAATTCCTTTAACATACATATCATACATTCCATTATAAATACTTTTTGATAAGTCTGTAAGTTGCTTATAATGATATTTGGTATCATTGTTATTTGGGGCTACATTATCCTCAGCATATACAGATTTGTTAAATGAAATAAAATAGAATTGTGATATACATATTGTTGTTAATAATATTCCAATAATTATTCTCTTTAATTTCATCTTTTTTCCTCCTTTAAAATTTTTTATAATTATAGATAATATTTTCATAATCTCTTTTTCATAGATTATTTTATGCTATCAATTAACTTTTGTGAGTTGTCATAATAAGTTAATTATAGCACAAATATGGTAACTAAGCAAGACTTTTACATATTTTCCAATATTCTTTATTTATGCTTTTAAATAGAAGAAACAAACTTTTTCTAATTAATAATATAGCAAAATTATTTTGTTTTCTCAATATGTCCTCTTTTTCTATATTGTTTTTCTGCTTACGCATACTCTTATCTTAGCTTTTTATTAAATTTGTGTTACATTTTTTGATTAATCTCATCCTTTTTTATATAAAATCGCTAAACTTCTTATTTCCGTAGTTTCATTTAGGCTTAACTTTAAAAAATTTGTCCATATTTTTAAGTTTCGAAATGTAAATGAAAAAATCTTAAAGGCATTAGTATTCATAGCTTTTTATATAACAGAAAAGTAAAACTTTCCTAGTTATACAATAAATTTCCCCCAGCACCTGATGGGGGTTTTCTTTAACAAAAATGTGAGCAATTATTAATAGCCCACATTTTATCTCTTTTTATTCTATATTATATAACTATATTATTAAATTTAAATGACTTACATTATATTTTTATTTTAACATAGTATCTACAAAATATATTATGTACATAAGTAATTATCTATTAATTATCTCTTTCTCTGCTACTAAGCATTAATACTAATCTAAGTAAATTTAATATTGATGATATAAGGCTTGCGATATATGTCATTGCAGCAGCACTAAGAACCTTTTTTACACTATATTCTTCTTCTGTATTTATTAACCCTAAATTGATTAGTTGCTCCTTAGCTCTTTTTGATGCATCTAATTCAACTGGTAATGTTACTAATTGGAATAATGCAGTTGCAAATAAAATTACAATAGATAGTTTTAAATATCCTGTAACACCAGCAAACAAAGAGACTATTAATCCAAAATATCCTAAATATGATATAAAGTTTACTATTGGAACTAATGCACTTCTGATTTTAAAAAAACTATAATCTTGTTTATCTTGTATTGCATGCCCACATTCATGAGCAGCCACTGCTATTGAGGCAATAGATGTCCCATCATAAATTTCTGAAGATAGTTTTATTAATTTTTTAGTTGGATCATAATGGTCTGTTAAATTTCCATTTGTTTCATAAATATCAATTTGTGAAAGTCCATTAGCATTTAAAATTGTTCTTGCAACTTCTATACCTCTAATTCCTTTTATATTTCTTATTTTTCTATATTTAGCATATGTTATGTTTATTTTTATTTGTGCATATAAAACTAATATAACTCCTACCACTACTAATAAAATAGTTGTTATATTATCATATCTCATTACCCAAAAATTCAATTTTCATCCCTCTTTCTTAAATATTAATAATATGTAATTTCTCTATCTGTTTTGATGTATTATATATCATTTTTTCTTTTATTTCAACTATTTTTCCTATCCACATTTCCTACAATCTATGGGCAGATTAAATATCCGCCCATAAATTTCTCATAACTTCTATTTTAATACATTCTGGTTCAATACTAATGTACTATATAAAAATAAAACATCTTGATTTTTAAATTCAATATAATCATCTAATAAAGTACTAGACATATATCTAAGATCTATTAATGTGATTTTTTGATAATTTTGTACTAATAGAGGAGCCAAACTACTTCCATAAGAATCTCTAAATATTAATAGTTCTTTTTGTTCTTTTGCATTTGGATTTTCTATATAAATTAGTGGAGTTGCTCCTGATAAGTATATATCATATTTATCTTTAGAATTACTTTTGTCATATATAGTACCGATTTCTCCTTTTTCATAATTATATGTTTTACAATTTTCTATAGTTTCATTTGTTAAAATATACATTTCGTCTGGATTTACATTTACTCCTAATTGTCCATAATATGTACCATAAAATTCTCCTATATTGTTTTTTATATAATTTTGTTCTTCCATATTTTCGTTTTGCATACTAGTTTGTATTTTTTTTACTACTTTTTGTAAGTTTTCTTGTCTCCAATGTAAGTCTGTTCTATAATAGTCATTTAATTCTAAATCATCCCAAATGTCAATGTATTGCATGTGTTCTAGCTTTTCTGACATAATTTGTTTTAATCTATTATAATCAATTTTTAAATGTTCATCCTCTTTTAAGTAATAATTTTTATCTGGAATTATTGCATAATATGCTTTCATTTCTTGCAAATATTTTTCATAAATTTCTTTTATTTTATCTACCGATTTATTTACATTTTCTTCTTTTAATGGATATTCCATTTTATAGATTGCTCCATTTTTTTCAAACATTCCGTTGTTATCTTTTTGTCTTAATATATTAATACTAAAAAATGATTTTATCGCTCTAAATGTATCTCTTACTACAAATTGGTCTACTGTATACTTTTCTATTCCTTTACTTGCTTCTCCATTTATTACTTTTTTTAATGTTATTTCAGGAAATTGTGCTAGTTTTCTTCTTTCTGTTATTGATATTTCTTGGTCTTGTTTTAATATATTTGCTAAAAATAATATCATAAATATTACAATAAATCCTATGGTAATAACAACATTTCTAGCTTTATCTTTCACTATAACACCCCCTAAAATCTAAAATATAGAAATGGACTAAATGAACCATCTATAATATAGCTTGTACTTATAATTAAAATAAATAATAAGAATATTGGCTCTATACAGTTGATAAATTTATCTATTTTTTTATTAGTACTTGCTATATTTTTTAATATTGGTGTAGAACCAATTATACTTATTAATATAATGATAAAATAACTTTTTAAATAATATATACTTTCTTTTGAAGCAATTGGTATATTGTTTGTTCCAAATAGACCTCCTATATTTTGTAAAATGCTAGTAACACTGTCTCCATTAAATATAATAAAGCTAATCATGACAATTAGTAATGTATATATTCGTGTTAAAGTTTTAGGTGCTTTTTTTAAAATTTTTCCTAGAAATATCTTTTCTATAATTAACAGAATTCCAAAATATAAACCCCATATCACAAAATTCCATGCAGCTCCATGCCATACACCTGTTAATATCCACACAATTAATAAGTTTCTAAACCATTTTATATTACTAACTTTATTTCCACCTAATGGAATATAAACATAATCTCTAAACCATGTACTTAAAGATATATGCCATCTTCTCCAAAAGTCTTTAATACTTGTTGCTATATATGGATAATTAAAATTTTCCAAAAATTCAAATCCTAACATTTTACCTAACCCAATTGCCATGTCAGAATAACCCGAAAAGTCAAAGTAAATTTGTAGCATTCCCGAAATTCCATACAACCAATAATAAAGTACACTAATCTCATTACTTCCTAAAACTACAGTATTTAACTCTCCTAATACATCTGCAATTAATACTTTTTTTCCTAGTCCAATAATAAACCTTCTAACTCCTAAACTAAATTTCTCAATTGTATAGTTTCTTTTCTCAATTTGTTCTTCTATTGTTGTATATCTTACAATTGGCCCAGCTATTAATTGTGGAAATAACGAAATATACATTGCTACTTTTAAAATATTTTTCTGAACTTTTGCTTCTCCTTTGTATACATCTATTAAATAGCTAACCATTTGAAAGATATAAAAAGATATTCCTATTGGAAGTGCTATATAAATAAAATGTATTTTATTTGATATTATTAAGTTAATGTTTTCTATAATAAAGTTAATATATTTGAAATACATAAGTATGCCCACTATAGTGACTATTGATAATATTAAAAATATCTTTGATTGTTTTTTGTACTTATCTATTAAAATTCCAAATATATATGTAATTATTATTGAGCTTATCATTAACCATACATATTTAGGTTCTCCATAAAAATAGAATAATAATGATGCTATTAGTAATATTATATTTTTTAATTTGTTTGGTACCATGTAATATATTACCAAAGTAATTGGTAAAAAGTAAAATAAAAAAGTAATACTAGTAAATACCATATTCCCCCCTTTCCACTCTCAAAGAGTACCTTTTTCTTTTGCCTATTTAAGTTTTCGACTGTAAGGAAAAATCTCAAGGGCTAGCGATTATATTTTATATAATAGGAAAGTATCACTTTCCTATTATATAAAATATAATCGCCATAAAATAGACTAGTTTCTATTTATACTGGCGATATTTCTTATTTTAACTATTATATTAGTACATTTCTGGTGGTAATTCTATTTCTTCAGTTTTTTCATATTCTTGTCCTACTGTTCCAACTAATGTCTTAAATTTTTCATATATTGGTTTTGCAACTTCTTCACTAGACATAATAAGACATACTACATTTCCACTACTTGTTGTGTACACTTTTTCTGCTGAAACACATATCCATTTCCTATAGTCTACTTTATCTTTTATTGTCTCTGCAATTTTATCTGCGTTTACCCCTTCTTTTACTGTTAAAAGTACAAATGAATACGCTTGAGAACTAATCATTGGCTCTGATACAACAAGATATTCTAAGTCATTACCATTGTCAAGTCCAGTAAATGACTTTACCATTACATCATCTGTTATATCTATTACTTGGGTTTGAGCACTATCTGGTATCAAATTTTCTTGACCTTCATATACTTTATTAATTAAGCCTTCTAACTCTTCTGCACTGTTAATTTTTTCTACTTGTTTCTCATCTTTTGGTTTTGTTAAAATAACTACTGCTAAAACTACTATTACAAGAATTATTGATACTATTGCTATGATAATTTTAGTTGATTTATTCATTTTTTCTCCTCTCTTTTTATAATTTATTTATATTATAATTTAAAAATTGTTAATTAGCAACTGTTTTTATAAATTGTTATTTTTTTCCTAATTTTTTTGTAAATATAAATAATTCAACTTCCTTTTTTTACTAATCTCATACATATATTTAATTTGAATTCTTATTTTATATACCTCTAATTTATAGGCGGACATTTAGTCCGCCTGTAAATTATGTTCCTATCTCGCAATATATTGTTGTTCCACTATTTATAGTAATTCCTTCTTTTGGAGTTTGATTTGTTATTATCATTTCTGAAATATCTATTCCTTCTTCTACATTTATTCTCATTTGTAATCCTAAGTCTTTTAATACATTTTCTGCCTCTTTTACATTTATGTTTGTAATATTAGGTACTGTTACTTCTGTTACTGGTTCTAATTCTTCTACTTTGTCCTTTTCTAATTCTAAATATGGTAATACTTCACTTAGTATTTGTGAACCAATTGGTGCTGCTACTCCTCCTCCTTGGGTGATTTTGACAACACAAATTTTACAAATTTGCTACTTGTTTTTCCAATGCTATTTTATTATTCTCTATGTATTCTAAGCATCTCTTAAATTCATCTTCAAATTTAAACTTTATTTTTATATCTCCATTTTCTTTTACATATATACAATCTATTAATTCCATCATTATATCTCTTGAAAGTTCTATGATACCCTTTTTCTCTTTAAATTTCTCTATCCATTCATTACTATTTATGCTTTGACTCTCATACTTTTGCTTTTCATTTTCTAGCCTTTCGATGTTTTGATTTAATCTTTCTATATCATTTTCATATTTTTGCTTATATTCTAAATATTCCTCTCTTGTTATATCTTCATTTTTCCAATCTTCATATAATGTTCTTTTAAAATTTGATATTTTGGAAATCTCATTTTGTTTTTCTATAATCATATTGTATATTATCTGCGGACGAGCAATGCTCGCCCCTACATCATTTATCTGTTTTACAATTTCTTCTGTATCAATTAGTAAATCGATATGGAAATTAATAGCTTTTAACACTGCTTTTTCTAAATTTTCCACTTTTATAGAATGCTTTGTGCATAAATTATTTGACTTTTTTCTATAAGTGCTACAAATGTAATATTCATATTTGCTACCACTTTTATTAGTACTACTTTTTTTGTTCATTGCTCTTTTGCAATCTGCACATTTTAGAAAACCTGCCCATATTGATAACTCTTTAGTCTTCTGTGATACCTTTGTATCTCTTTTACTCAGTTCTTGTGCTTTTTCAAAGATTTCTTTATCAATAATAGGCTCATGGGTATTTTCCACCCTTACCCACTCTTCCTCTGGCACTTGTTCCACTTTATGTACTTTATAGCTTTTCGTTCTTCTTTTTCCTTGAACTGTATTACCTATATACACTTCATTATTTAAAATATTTCGTACTGTAGAAGGTGTCCAAGTATATGTATTATCTTGTATTCCATAGTTATTATAATTTTGCCCTAATTCTATTTTTTTGTGTCCTGTAGGATTCAATACTCCTAAATCATTTAGTCTGTGGCAAATTGCTATTTTTCCTAATCCCTCATTTACATTCCAATTAAATATATCTTTTATAATGTTTGCAACACTTTCGTCAATTATTAATTTATGCTTATCTTTTGGATCTTTGATATAACCATAAGATGGAAATGCCCCTATAAATTCTCCTTTTTTCTTTTTTCCGTTTAATGATGTTCTAATTTTAATTGAAGTATCCCTACAATATTCATCATTGATTAAATTCTTAAATGGTACTAAGATTGTATTTGTACTTGATGGATTTTTAAAACTATCTACAAAATCATTAATGGCAATAAATCTTATATTAAATAATGGAAAAACTTGCTCTATATAATTTCCTACTTCTATATAATTTCTTCCAAGTCTTGATAAATCTTTTACAATAACACAGTTAATATTTCCGTTTCTCATATCTTCTAGTAATCTTTGAAATGAAGGTCTATTAAAATCTGTTCCTGTAAATCCATCATCTATATAAGTATCATAAACTATCAAATCGTCATGTTCTTCTATGAATTCATTAAGCAACGTTTTTTGACTTGTTACACTATTACTTTCTTGCTTTTCTTTTCCGATTATCTTCATCTTCTTGTGAAAGCCTTATATATAATGCAACAGACCATATCTTATTTTTTATAGTATTATTTTCATTAGAAGAATACTTTGATTTTCTCGCCACTTTTTATTTTAACTCCTCTCCTTTAAATTTTAAAACAAATCAAAAACAAGTAGTACTAGGCAATCGAGTCAAAAATCCGCAGTCGTACTCTTGTATGATGAGGACATTTTTGTACGAAGATTAACGACGTAATACGAAGTTTTTCATTTGTTTTATTGTAACGTGCTCAATAAAAAATGTCAGCCCTTTTTACTGAAACTGTTAAAATTTATTTGTTACAATTTCAGTATGCAAAATTGTGAAGCAATTTTACTTTCCTATCTTTCCTTTTAAAATATTTAACATACACTCTTCAAAAGTTTTATTACTTTTAGAATATATTATCTCTATATCCATATTATCTATCTTTATTGTATATGGATTTTCTGTATTTAATAGATAATCTATAACTTTACTTTTTTCTTTCAAACCTTACATACCTTTCCATTTATCATTTGTTAAAGTTTATTAATTTTAAAAATTTTTATTACTAATTTATCCTTCTACTAGATAAGTTCCAAAATGGCACTTTAAATGTAACCTTTTTTGAAAAAATTTTTAAATCTCTCTACTAGGTATATGTAACCATTTTATAAAAAATCGGAAAATTTTATAAAATTTCTTAAACTTTTTTCATAATGTATATGCCATGGATGGATCAAAAAAGTATAATCTTTAAAAAAATTATGAAAAAAAAGTAACTAAAACTTAGTTTTTATTAAGTTCTAGTTACTTTTTTAAAATTGAGATTTTTCATTTCTTATTTTTTTTAATTCTGGTCTCATTTCTTCTTTTATAAAATCTGATTTTACTCCATTTTTTTCTTCACCTTTGCTATTAGTTCTTATCGTGTTATAGCATAATACAACTGCTTTTTTAGCTCTAGTTATTGCAACATAATGTATATTTTTACATTCTTCAATATCCAAATAATCATGACTATCGAAATCTATTTTAGGTAAAATATAATTGTGTAAATCTAAATGAAAAATCAAATCAAATTCTAGTCCTTTAGATTTATGAATTGTCATAATAGGTACTGTATCAGCCTCTAATGGTAATAGAGATTCAAACATATCTTCATTATCTATTACTTTTTTTAAATTTTCCAAATCTTTATCTTTTATTATTTCTTTCGTAATAAGTTTTACAATATTTTTTATTTGTTCTTTTTCTATTCCTAACCTTCCATTTATAGCATATTGCTCCTTCTGTGCTATCAGCATTGCTTGTATCTTTTTCTTATCCCTAGAATTTATTATTTTACCATTTTCATACTTTTCAAATATTTTTTCTAAAAATATAGATTTATCTCCCACTATATATAATAATAACTCTTTACAAATACTATCATATATTGTACTTCCTTCATCAAGTGGAGTTGTAATATATATTTTATTTTTTATATTTAAATACTTAGATATCATTTTCCCAGTATTATTATTTCTAACTAAAATAGCTACATCATTGTTATTTGTTATTTCGAATCTCTTCTTTAATGGTTCGATTATATTCTCTATTCTTTTAGCCACTATTTCTTCATTACCCAAAATTTTGATCCCTGTAACTCTTTTATCTTCATTTGACATGTTTTTGTTTTCTCTTTCAGGCGATAAAAAAGTTAGAGAATATTCAATAATGGATTGATGACATCTATGATTTTTATTTAATACAAATCCTTTAAAATTTTTTAATGATACTAATGAAGTCAAATCTTTTGAATCTCTATTGTCATATCTAAAAATTGATTGATTTGGATCTCCAACTCCAATTCCAATTAATCCACTATTTACAAATTTCAGAAATATATCATATTGTTCTAAGTTACAATCTTGAAATTCATCTATAACTATATGAGAATACCTTGCTAAAATATATTTTTTACACCTTAGTGAGTTTTCAAAAATATAATTTCCTAAAATTCCTGTAGCTTGTAAAATAATGTATCCTTTTTCTAATTGTTTTAAAGCTAATTTTAACTTATCGCTTTTTGACTTCTGTTTAAACTCGTTTGCTTCTTCTTTTTCCAGATTCTTCACTTCATATTTATTTATACTTGCGACCAACTTTCTGAATATTCTCTATCCTTCTCTTCGTTATGTATTGCAAATCCTATTGGTAATAAATTATTTCTCATTCCGATAGATACAGCCATTGATGAAATTCCTAAATAGTCTCCTGCTATTTTACATGTAATTTTTGACATTTTTCTAATATCTTCATCAGTATATTTAGCCATAATTTCATTCTCCTCTCATTCTTATTTTAAACTTTCTCTTATTTTGTTATATGTTATCTTTCTTACTACCCCATTTGTATCTTCTAAATACACTTGTCCATAGTCATAATATGATTCAAAAACTATTGCTAAATTATTTTGTAATATTAATTTTAATTGTTTAATAAATAGTTCTTGACCATATGGATCTTCTATGCCATATGAACCTGTAAAATCTAAATCATCATATTGGTTTGTAGTTAGAATATTAAAGTCAATAATCTTATTGCCTATACATTCACTAAAATATTTATTTAGTTCTATCTGACATTTTGAATAATCAATATTATTTGGCAAAGAATTATATCCAAGTTTTAATCTACTTGCCTCTGAAAAATCAATTTCTAATTGGCTATTGTCTTCAAACATGATAATTAACGGTCTATCAATTTCTATTAAGCAATTTTGTTGTTCTCTTTCTTGTATTCCAAATTCAAAATTATATATAAAACTTGGTGTGTTTATTTCTGTTATTTGTTTATTAAAAATATTCAACTCTTTAATTTTTTTATTTAAGTCTTCTGGTTTTTGAATTATATTTACATTCCATTTATGCCAATCAAACTCTATCATAAAATTCTTCTCCATATCTATAAATTTTTCTATCGTTATTATAACACAAAAAATAAATTTATACGATTTTGTATTTGAAAAAAATTATGCTAGTGAAACGAAGCATAATTTTAAAGAACAAATCTTATTTGGTCTCGAAAGTGTCAGGTATTTTTTACCGACTAACTTTCGCAAGCATGGTGTTTTGACACCTGTAATGCTTGTTAGGAGAAAATCTCCTAACACCTTTTTTGCTCTCTGAGGGACAAATTTTTATCATAGTTATTTGTAAATTAATATAAAAAAATTGCTATATCTTTTATAAAATATAACAATTTTTTGATAAAATTTTTTTAATCTTTTACTTTTATTTTTGCAAATTCATTAGCCTCTATTGTTGCATATCCTCCAATTGGGAAAGTAAAAATTGGAATTGTATGACCAAAATTTGCATTTATAATAACAGGTATATCTATAAGTTCTTTCTTTGTTTCAATAATTTCCTTCCATTTTTTTTCGCTCATATTAGATCCTTTTTCTGCTCTTCCAATTACAAGACCTTTTACATTTTTTTCTTTTAAATGATGCAATAAAGATTGTAAATCTCTATCAAATTCTCTTATAAATTCATTTCCTACCAAATCATCATCTTCCAAAAATAGAATACTGTCTTTTGCATCTGGCATATATTCTGTTCCTTGTAAAAGATTTAAAGTACATAAATTTCCACCTATTATATTTCCTTCAGCTTTTCCATAATTAATTATTTTCATGCCATCATTTTTTATAAATTCTCTATCTTCTTGATTTTTATACCATGAATCATCACTCCATTCTGTTGAACTTTCTATACTGATATCTTTATTATTCATTAACATATCTTTAAAGTAATTCATAGTATAATCAAATCCATATTTCATTCCAAAACTAGAGAAATGTGGCCCATAATAAGTAATTAATCCTGTCTTTGCATAAATTGCATTACTAAGTGCTGTTATATCTGAAAAGCCACATATGATTTTAGGATTTTCTTTTATTAAATTATAATCAATATAATCTAATAATTGGTTTATATTATAACCACCTATTACTGTTAAAATTGCTTTAACATTTTTGTCTCTGAATGCTTCATGTAAATCTTCTACTCTGTCTAATATACTTGCACATCCAAAATCATCGTTGATGGAGTTCATAACATTTCTTCCAAATGTAACCTTAAATCCCATTTGTTCTAATCTACTTTTAGCTATTTCAATTACTTCTTTACTTAAAATTTTCATACTTCTCGATGGTGCAATTACTCTTATTTCATCACCTATGTGTAACCTGTTTGGTATCATTTTATCCATAATTATTCTTTCCTTTCATGTCTATATTTTTATTATTAATTACATCCCCATTCTACTTAATGAACGATAAAATTCATCAATTGCTTTTAATTTTGGTTTTACTATTATATTAATTTTTGCCTTATCTGCAATATCCTTTAAATACATCTTCGTTTCTTCATCTCTTACATATATACTCTTTGGTCTTCCCATTTTATAAAAATAATTTATTAATAATTCTGCTGATTCTAGTACATAATCACTTTTACTTTCATACTCATTTTTGTTTATTAAATCATGAGATATAACAAACCCTGATTTTCTTTCAGCAATCATCCTAGCTAATGGATAATAATGCCTTCCATCTTTTTCTTTATTATCTCTTATTCTAATTGGTACATAATTCAAAAATTCATATTCAAGTTCCATCTCTGTTTGTGGTAATTTCATTATGTCCTTTTCAAATTCTACTTCTGTTTCAATAGTATTAAATTGTTTTTCTGGTAGCATTAGTGGAACTGGATAGTTCAAAAATAACTTCTTTTCTTCATCATAATGTCTGGCTAAAATTTCTCCATTTTCAAAATCAGCTTTTATGCCTTGCTCTATAATCGCTCTAAACATCATATAAAAATTCTTTAATGCTTCTATCATTATTTTTACTTGATTTATATTAATTGGACTTGGTTCATATCCTTTCTCAAAACTTTCAAATGATATCCATGTTCCTCTAAAACTTAATCCTAATTCTTTAATTATTTCTCTATTTTTAGGTAATGTTTCTTGTCTTCCTATAAAATTACACATAAGACATTCTTGGTAATTTAGTAACATATATTCTGGAATTTGATTTTTTGCTAATTCAAAAAATCCATTAATTCGCTCTCCTTGGTATATAGCTATTGCTCTATGCATTCCACCATGTCCCATTACACTACAGTAAAAAATCTCATTCAATGGTTGGCATAGATATACTAATAAATCCATATCCCACAAATATTTCCATGGTTCTAACTTTTGTATTTTTTCTGCTATTTCATATAATTCTAACCATAATTCTTTTTCTTTTAACTTCATATATTGCTCCTATCCTTCATATTCTAAATTATTTTCTTTGCACCATTCTATAGCTATTTCTTTTAATTTCTCATCATAAAATTTATAATATTCATTTTCTAATCCTATTTCTATTAATTTATCTTTAAATTTTCGATGCATTCCCTTTTGCCACATGCAATTTTCTAATTGGATTCTTTTGCTATTATTAGAAACAGTTTCAATAAATTCTTCCATAATATCACTATCTTTTATTTCAAAATTATTAGGCAATGCAATGTAGTTATCTATATCATTATATAATAAGTCATATACCTCTTTTAAATGTTCTCTTTGCCACTCTGGATAGTCTTGGATATTATTTTCAAAATCATCGTCTTGGGCTATTCTAACGTTGTCATCCTGAACATTTAGTATTTCGCCTGTTACTTTATTATAGTATACTGTGGTATCCATAAATCTCATTTGTAATTCATCTATAATTTTTTGTATATCTACTTTTTTCATTTATAACTCCTTACTTTTTTATTTGATTTAAGAATACCATACTTTTATAAATATTACAATATATAGCAATTTTTAATAAAAGAGTAGTTAACTATTGACAAAAAGAGAAAGCAAATTTAATTACTTTCCCTTGATTTAATAGTTTATATCATTATAGATTTTTGGATAGTTTCACTGTGTGTTGCCAAAATTACCCACGCACCTCCTTGATGTCCCCCTTCACCTGTTGGATTATATAATGTTATTAATATAACAAGTTCTGGGTCTGAGATTGATGCAACTCCACAAAATGATGTTACATATTTCCCAGTGTTTACTCCATCTTCTGATGTTCCTGTTTTTCCTCCTATTGAGTATCCTTTTACTTGTGCATTTTTTCCTGTTCCTAATGCAACTACTGATTCCATCATACTTAATACATTTTTTGATGTTTCTTTTGATATTACATTTTCACTTAATATTACAGGTTCTTTTTCTTGTGTTTCTCCTGTTTCTGAGTCTATTGTGGCTTTTACAACTCTTGGCTGTATTAGATTTCCTCCATTTGCTATTGATGATACTGCTGTTACTAATTGTAGTGGTGTGATTTCAAATCTTTGACCAAATGAAATTGTTGCAAGTTCTACTGGGCCTGCTTTTTCTTTTGCTATAAATATACTATTTGCTTCACCTGGTAGGTCTACTCCTGTCTTTGATAATAGCCCAAATTTTTCTAGATAACTAAAATATGTGTCTACACCTAATTTCTGCCCTAATCCTATAAATATTGGATTACATGAGTTCATTAGAGCTGTTCTTAAACTTTCTGAACCATGTGGTCTATAATATCTCCAACATTTTATAGACACTCCTGCAACCTCTATTCTACCAGTACATGCAAAGTTTTCTGCTTCTATATCTTTTACTAATCCTTCTTCTATGGCTGTTGATGCGGTTATTAATTTGAATGTTGATCCTGGTTCATATGTATCTGATATTGCCTTATTTCTCCACATTTTTTCTAAATTGTTTGATCTCTCACTGCTTTGAAGTGTATTCCATATTGATTTTAATTCTTCATTATTTATTGTATATGGGTCATTTAAGTTATATCCTGGATATGTTGCCATTGCTAATATATCTCCATTATTAGGATTCATTATTACTACATTTCCTCCATCTGTACATACATTATCTATACATGCTTCTTCAAGATGTTTTTCTACTATGGATTGTATTGTAGAGTCTATTGTAAGTACTAAGCTATCTCCATTTATTGCTGGTACATATTCCTCTACTGTTCCATCTAGCGTTCCTCCTTTTGCATCTCTTACTCGTATTATTTTTCCCTTTGTTCCACTTAAAGTTTCATCATATTTTGCTTCTATTCCATTTAGTCCTTGATTATCACTTCCTGTAAATCCAATAACTTGTGAACATAATTCATTATTTGGATAATATCTTTTTGTGTCTTCATCAATGTTTATTCCTTCTGTTATTTTATTTTCTTCCATCCAAATTCTTAATTCGTCTGATTTATCTTTCTCAACTTTTTTTACTATTGTTTCTATTGAACTTTTCTTTTTTACTTTTTTTAAAACTTTCTCATAATCTAATTCAAATATGTCTGATAATGCTTTGGCTACTTTTTCTTTGTTTTCATCTTCTATGTTCATTGGATTTACTGTAACTGTCTCTACTGTTGCAGAAACAGCTAATTCAACTCCATTTCTATCATATATTGTTCCTCTACTTGGATTTATCGCTCTATCTAATGTTTGTTGCTTATATGCTAATTCTTGTAATTCTGCTCCTTGTACAAATTGAATCCATCCAATTCTTATCATAAGTAACATTAAAATAATTGTTAATATTAAGAAATTATTTCTTATTCTTTTTTTTGCACTAATGCTTGGCATTTTATTTCACCTCTAATTCAATATATTACATTATATTGAATTTGGTAGATTTTATGAGTTTAAATTAAACCCCTCCATTTATACTAAACTAGACACTGCCATTGGCAGTGCCTGGTAAAAAGATGTTTACTATATTTCTTCGTTTTTTATGTAGATATTTTTACTTGGGTATACTAATTTTATCTTCTTATCTTCTAATAAATTTATTATGTTTAAATTTGCCTTTGTTTTGAATTTTAAAAAGTCAGTAAATTCTATTATGTTTACAAAAAAGTATATTGCTATTTTTACTGAGTCTTCTGTTATTTCTCCAACATTTACTTGTAGTGAGTTTGCTATTACTTCTGTATTACTGTATAATACTAATTTTATTGATTCCATTAATTCAGAAATTTGACTTGCTGTAATATCTAATGGTAATCTTAAATTTAAGTCTACTCTTCTTTTATCTATTTTTGATATATTTACGACTGATTCACTTACAATTTTAGAGTTTTGTATTGTTACTATTGCATTTTCTGCTGTTCTTATTTTTGTACTTCTGAATTTTATTTCTTCAACAGTTCCTGAATAACTTCCTACTTGAATATAATCACCTATTTCAAATGGTTTATCTGTTATAATTGCAAATCCACTTAAAAGATTTTCTGCTAGTTCTTGTGCTGCAAGAGCTATTACTACACTACTTAGTCCTAGCCCTGTGATTAATCCACTTAAATCATACCCTAAGTCTGCTATAATCATAAATCCTGCAACTATGTATAGTATTACTTTTATTACTTTACTTATTATACTTATTGCAACTTTATTTTCTGAAAATTTTTCACTTTCTCCGACTTTCCTCATTATTTTAGATTCTGGAGAAATTAACTCTGCTATTACTCTTGCTGCATTTACGATTACAAATATTCTAACTATTTTTGATGATAAAATAAACCAGTTCTCAGGTAAATCTAATACTAATAGTGCTATATAAATTCCTATACATAGAAAAATACTTTTTAGTGCTTTATATATATCACTATTTTTTATCTTTTCTTTATCGTTTCCTTTGATTTTTAATAGTTTCATAACTAATTTAGAAAACAATGAACTCACCATATAAAATACTATGACTATTACTATTGCTATTAGAACATCTATTAAATTTCTTTCTTTAATATTTTCTATAAAACCATTTATTTGCTCCATATTTTTCTTCCCTTCTATTGCTTAAATCTTTCTTATTCTAATTATCTAAAATATGTTTTTCAATAAATCTTGCAACCCCATCTTCATCATTTTTTAATGTTATATAATCTGCAATATTCTTTAATTCATCTTTAGCATTTTCCATTGCTACTCCTATTCCACATTCTTTAAACATTGCACAATCGTTAATTCCGTCTCCAAATGCTATTGTTTCTTCCTTTTTTATTCCTAATTTTTCGATTAGATGCTGTATGCCTATTCCTTTGTCTATATTTGTATTGTTTATATCAAAGAAGAAACTTCTTACTCCTATTCCATAATTAGGTGTCCAAATTTTTTCTTCATTTGATAACATATCTCTAATTTTTTTGTTTTCTCTGTTTTTTTCCATATTTATAACTATCTGAAATATTTTTTTATCTAATATATCTCTTATATTATTAATTTTTATATATCCATCTAATTCCTTTCTAAAGATTAGAGTGTTTATATATTCTTGTTCTTTTGACTCTAATATTAGTTCTATATTTTCTTGTTCACATATATCCCACATCTTGTAAAGTAATTCCTCTTCTATTACACTTTCAAATATTTCTACATTGTCAACATAATTGTAAACAAATGCTCCGTTATTTGCTATTATATATTTTGAAGCATTAATTTGCTTTGATATTGTACATACAGATTGATTTGATCTACCTGAACATAATACAATATTTATTTCTTTTAGTTTTACTTTATTTAAAATATTTTTTGTGTATTCTGTTACTTCTTTTTTGGTATTATATAGAGTTCCATCAATATCTAAAAAAATCATTTTTATGTTATCTAATTTCTTTTCCATATATTATCTCCTTATTTCAATTTTTTATATTTTATAATAATATTTGAAAAAAGGCAATTAATATTTTTAAGTAATTTCTCTTTTCATTTTTTAATTATTGACTGCTATATAAATCAAAATATTTTCCTTTTTGGGATAATAGTTCTTCATGTGTACCTTGTTCAATTATGTTTCCATTTTCTAGATATAATATTTTGTCTGCTTTTTGTATTGTTGAAAGTCTATGTGCTATTATAAATGTTGTTTTTCCTTTCATTAGTTCTAACATACTTTGCTGTATCTTGTTTTCAGTTATTAAGTCTATATTGCTTGTAGCTTCATCTAGTATTAATATACTTGGGTTTCTTAGCATTATCCTTGATATTGTTATTAATTGTATTTCTCCTTCTGATAACATCTCATTATTAATTATAGTATTATACTTCTGTGGCAATTTTTCTATAAAAGCGTCTGCTCTTGATAATTTTGCTACTCTTTTAATCTCTTCTTCTGATATATTTTTTAACCCATAAGCTATGTTTTCTTTTACTGTTTCTGTAAAAATTTTTGTGTCTTGCAAGACAATACCTATATTTTCTCTTAATACATCAATTGGTATATCTTTTATGTTAATTCCATTGATATATATGTTTCCTTTATTTATTTCATAAAATCTCATTAATAAATTAACTATTGTTGTTTTCCCAGCCCCTGTTTTTCCAACTATTGCTATTGTGTCTCCTTCTTTTACTTTTAAATTAAGTTCTTTTATAAAAGGGGCTTTTGTATATGAAAAGTGCACATTTTTTAATTCTATATCACCATTTATTCTAGTTATTTCTTTATTAGTTGTCTCAAATTTTTCTTCTTCACTTCTTAAAAATTTTTCTATCCTTTCTGATGAAGCAAATGCTGTTTGTAATTCTGATAAAATTGCTGTGATTTCATTAAATGGTCTTGTAAAAATACTTGTATACATTAAAAATGTTGTGATATCTCCAATTGTTATTTCACTCTTTGACATTAATATTACTCCAATAACTCCAGTTATAACATATCCTATATTTGCGACTAGTCTAGTTGTAGGATTAGTTAAAGCTGAATAAAATTGTGCCTTTACACCAGTTTTATATAATTGTGTGTTTATTTCTTCAAATCTTTTTTCTGCTTCTAACTCATAGTTAAAATTTCTTACTGTATTTTGATAAGTAATGAATTCTTCTGCATTATTATTTAATTTTGCAACAATATTTGCTCTATCTTTAAAAAATACATTTGTATTTTTAGTTACCCATTTTGAAATAAAGTACATTACTGGTGCAATGGTTATTAAAATTATAGATATTTTAATATTTATTTTTATCATTATTACTACTGAAAATATTACAATAACTATTCCACTTATGATTTTAGGGAGACCTTGAATTATCCCATTTGAGATATTATCTATATCGACGCTAAATTGATTTAAAATATCTCCATATTCAATTTTATCTATTTCTTTCATTTTAATATTATTAATTTTATAAAATATATCTTTTCTAACTTTCTTTTGAATATTTGCTATCATTTTTGATAAGAGTTTTACTTGCAATATACTAATTAGATATATTATTATATATGATGTTGCTAAGATAATTAAGTTATAAATAAACTCTTGATAAGAAAATTCTACAAACTTGTTTATTATCTTTCCAACATATATTGGTGCTATTACTGTTATTATTGATATGAATACTGTTAGAATAGATATGCTTAAGAGTATTTTCTTGTTTTTTAATATATATTTTTTCATGTTGTTATTCTCCTTTAAAGTCTTTGTAATTGTAGTATTTCTTTATAAATATTAGATTTTTCTTTAAGCTCTGTATGGCTTCCTATTTGTTCTATTTTTCCATTATTTAATACAATTATTCTATCACATTTTCTTAAAGATGATGCTTTTTGTGCTGATATTATAGTTGTAATTTTGTTTTGTTTACTGAAATTATATATATTTTCTAAAATTTTGTTTTCCGTTGTAACATCTACACTACTTGTTATGTCATCTAAAATTAATATTTGTGGCTTATTGATAAATGCCCTTGCTAATGCAATTCTTTGTCTTTGTCCTCCTGATAAATTTGCACCATTCCCTTCTAACAATGTTTTTTCTTTATCTCTCATTTTTTCAACAAATTCTAGAGCATCTGACTTTTCCATTGCTTTATATAACGTATCTTTATTGATTTTTTTCCCGCAACTTTATATTTTCTTCTATTGTTCCAGTAAAAAATTGCTTTTTTTGTGATATTATACTTATATTATCTTTTAAGGTTTTCTTTTTATAGTGTTTAATATTTTTTCCGAATATTAGGATTTCTCCTTGTTTTATATCGTAGTTTCTGCTTATTAAATTTAATAAACTAGTTTTACCACTTGCAGTAAAACCTATAATTCCTATTATCTCCCCTTGTTTTATTGTTAAATTCAAGTCTTTTATTAGTTCTGATTCTTCATTGTATGAAAATTCAATATTTCTTATTGTTATTGCATTTTCTATATTGCTAATTTCTTCTATTTCTCCATATTCCATATCTGGTTTTATTGTTATAATTTCTGTTATTCTATTAGCAGATACAAATGCCCTTGTATATATAATTATTAAATTTGATAATACTATTATTGCATTAGTCATTTGAGAAATATAATTAATAATTGCTATTAAATTTCCTACTGTAATGTCTTTTATATATACTTTTGAAACATATAAAATTATTACTATAGCAATATTTAGAATAATAATATTGTTAGGGGCTAATAAGTTTGATATAAAATTATATTTTAGTGACAGCTCGTGGATTTTATTGTTTTGTATATTAAATTCTTTATTTTCAAGTTGTTTTGTATTAAAACTTCTTATCAATCTTATATTAACTAGGTTTTCCTTTATTCTAACTAATATTTTATCAATTTTTGAATTAAGATTTTTTTGTAATTTTGAGCTAACTTTAAAGGCTATGAATATTGATATTGCTAATATTATCAATATTAAAGTAATTGCTATTGCAAGCATTACATTAATTATGAAAATCATTATTAATGATCCTAAGCAAATAAATGGTGATCTTAATACTAATCTTATAAACATTGCAACTGCAACCTCTAAATTGCTTATATCATTTGTCATTCTATTAACAAGTGCTGAACTACCATATACATTTAATTGTTTGTTTGATAATTCTGATATATGTTTAAATAAAGTTTTTCTTAGAGTATTTCCATATCCCTGAGAAGCCTTTGCTGCAAAATATTGACTGGTACTAGCACTACAAAAACTAATTATTACTATTACTAATATGCCTATTGTGTATAGTATAATTTGTTTAGTGGTTAGATTTGCAGAATTATCTATAATCTTAGCAATTATTATAGGTAATGATATTTCGATTATTGCTTCAAATAACTTAAATAATGGTCCAAATGTTAATTCTTTTTTATATGGTTTTAAGTATTTTAACATTTCTTTCATTTTCAATCTCATTCCTTTCTAGTTTTTAGTAAAATAATTATTATCTTTTTTGACCATTATTTCTTTTAAATGTCTATTTGTTATTATATACATTATGTGGATAATAATGTGTAAAACATAGTATCTTACATTTTTCATTTTTTTATAAAAAAAGAATTAAAGAAAATAAGTTAAAAAATTTCTATTACATTATTTCTGCATTCATTTATATGAAAAAAGATACATTAAATGCTTATATTTCAAGCAAAATGTATCTTTTTATTTTGGTTGGGCTGGCTAGATTCGAACTAGCGCATGCATGAGTCAAAGTCATGTGCCTTACCGCTTGGCTACAGCCCAATATAAATAGTTAATTTAAGAGTTAGCTTAATAATGCTTTATGAATAGGCTAAACAACTATAATCCATCATAAATAAATTTAATTGTATTTATTAATGGGGTGGAGGATGGGATTCGAACCCATGGTCTCCAGTGCCACAAACTGGCGCGTTAACCAACTACGCTACATCCACCATTTTATTACAAACTATTTTATGTGAAACTGAGTTTTTCTATAAATTAAGGTATTTATAAAGTTTAGTTCCACTATTAGCAGTGCATATATAATTTTAAACAATTTCATGAAATTTGTCAATACCTTTTCAAAAAAAATCCAAAAATGCTGTAAGTATGTCAATGATGTGAAACAAACTTTTATAAAAAATTTGTAGTATTATT
>CAPYID010000005.1:0-71291 GCA_948739805.1 uncultured Clostridia bacterium
TGTAAGTATGTCAATGATGTGAAACAAACTTTTATAAAAAATTTGTAGTATTATTGAATTTATTATTGGTGCTATTGCACCAGCATTTAGAAAAGATATAATAAAATAACATTCCGCTACGCTTCATTAATGATTTTATTATACTTTTCTAAATTTTTATGCTACTTGTAGTTCTAGTTCTTCTCTTTTTTCTTTTGGCGTTAAATATCCTAATACTGCCATTGGTATGTTGTTCGACCTCTTTAAATATGCTTTTCCTTGTTTTATTAAATCTTCTAAACTATAAAATTTTAAATAACTATAAAATCTTTCATTATCATTTCTATGACTTCTTTCTACTTTTCCATTATGCTCTGGTGTTCTCGGTCTTATCTTGTAATGATTAATTTTTTCTTCCTTCAACAATTTATCCATTGGGTGCTCTTTCTTTATTTTCGCTTGATTATAGCTAAATTCTGTCCCATTATCTGTTTGTATTGTTTTGGGTTTGTATCCAAAGTATTCTATACATCTTTTTACAAAATCTACTGTATTCATTGGCGTTAGCTCTTCATACCACCATAAAAATCTTTCTCTACTTGCTTCATCTATACATGTATATTGATAGTATCTTTTTTCTTCTGGTAATTTTACTTTACATTCATTTGGCACATACTTTGCATCTATTTGCCACTTTTCTCCTATTTTCTTTGGTGTTTCATATTTTTTGTTATGCTTTTTCTTCGATGTATTCTTTATATTCATTCCTTTGTAAAACTTTATATTTAGCCTTTTCATTACTCGATACAATGATGTTATTTTTCTGCTGTATCCTTTTTCTCTTTTTAGATTTGCCCATAATTCACATAATGTTATTCTTGGATTTCTTCTTACATAATTTCTTATCCATCTTATTTCTTGATTTGTATGTGATTTTGGATGTCTTGTTTTTGGCTTATGGCTTTTATCTTCAAGGCTTTCCTTTGTTCCATCATATTTCTTTACCCATCTCCATAATGAACTTCTTGATATATGATACTTTCTGCAAGTATATTCTATATCTCCATTATTTAAATATGTTTTTACCGCATTTTCTTTTGTTTTTAAATCATGTGGTAAATATCTCTTGGTATTTTCTCTTTTTTGTGTTATACTATTATTCATAAGTGATTCAAGTCCTTTTGTATAATTTTGTTTTTGACAATTCAATTATACTACTTGAATCACTTTTTTGCTATATTTTTTGTTTCACATCAATTGTAACACTACAAAATTTTTCTTATCTCTTAATGTCTTGTTCTCTTGTAACTATATTTTTGCTCATTCTTATAATAATTATTAAAGCTATTGTCATACATAGAAAGAATATTTTTAAGTATTCTAAATTATGTGTAAATCCTATAATCAATAATATTGCATATCCTAGCATTCTACCTATATTTAAAAATATTTCTCTAAAAATAAAGTATTCTACATTCCATTCTTTATCAAATGGTTGCTTATTAGAATAGTCAAATAAATTTACTTCAGTAATTGAATACACTATTTTTATAAATACATAATATACAACATTATATATAATTATTGTTGTCATATTTATCGACATTAATAACAAAAGGAAACTTGTTATTATACTAAATGAACATATCGTTAATAAGTTTTTGGATTTATATTTATTATATTTTTTTGCAAATATCATCATTTATATATCCTATATATTTTGTTCTTTCCCTTTCATTAACTAGTTCAGATTCCATCATATTAAATGGAAATCCTGTAGTTGCTACTGATACTCCATATATTATAGCCATTAGCCATACATAATTTAATATTTCCTTTTTTAAACAAATAATTAATATAATA
Organism: uncultured Clostridia bacterium; assembly: GCA_948739805.1. Classification (GTDB taxonomy): domain Bacteria; phylum Bacillota; class Clostridia; order TANB77; family CAG-508; genus CAKPSH01. The sequence continues at coordinate 1,843 of CAPYID010000005.1, forward strand.
AATAGTGAGTTTATAAGTATTCCATCTCTATATAATACTACTTTATTCTTTCTTTTGATCTAATTACCTACTAATAAAGCTCCTATTGTAGCACTAATCCAAACAATAATATAGTAAAAAAAATATATATCATATTATCTTGTGTAAGTTTATAAAAATATGCTGATAAGAAAGTATTTGAAAATAAGTCAAGTATATTAACTTTTCACTATTCATTATTCACTGCAACTTGTTAAAGTCGCACATTTGGTGGAGATGGTGAGAGTTGAACTCACGTCCAAAAGCATTTCCACATAAACTTCTTCGAGTACAGTTTGTTATCTAATTTCCCTTTGATAAAGTTAACAAACAAACTTTATTCATCAGTATTCTCTAGATACCTACTATTTATGAGAAAATAAATAGCTTCGTTTCCCACTGGTTTGACACCTTATTTATAAACGTGGGCATTTATAATAAGATGTTACTGCTCTTAGGCAGCAAATGCTAATTCTCTATTATTATCAGCGTTTATTTTATTTTTCTACATTTTTTAGGTGGCCAAGTAGAATTCCACCACTCGCTATTTATGCTTCTATGCAATTGTCGAAACCAAATACATCCCCTTGTTTTGCTCCTTTATATTATACACTATTTATATATTTTATGCAATTGTAAATTCTTCTTATTTTACATATTTGCTAAAATTAATATTAATGTCATTCCAATATAAATAAATGCACATAATGATAATCCAACTATTCCTGTTATCATACCAGCTTTTCCTATTTTACTTCCTGTTCTTAAAGCAGATTTAACTCCAAATACAATTGCAAGAATTCCTGTTGGTAAAGCAATATACCAAAATAATACAGTGATTATAGATATTATGCCTAATACTAGAGATGCTACATTCATAACAGATTTATTCTTATAATCTTCTTCCATATTAAATTCTCCTTCTATAATTATTTTATTTTTAATTCACTAATTAACTCTAATGTATTTATATTATTTACTTTTACAGCTGATTCTGATACTGTATATAAGTTTTCATCTATATATAATCCTCTTAATAGTTTAGAATTATTATAATATTTATATGCTGAACTATTTTTTGTTGGAGCTTGATGAGTTATAATTCCTTTTAAGTTAAATCCATTTTCAATATTTATATTATATACAAAATAGCCTTCTGCAGTATATGATTTATTATAATTTATATACGAATTAACGATTGATGAGTAAGAATTATTTGAAGAAGCTATTTCAAAATCTTCACTATAATTGTTAACTGGAATTGCTATCAATTGTTTTTCTTTAGAAAATAGTAAAGCTTTAGGATTAGTTAAAATTGCTGAAGTTGTTCTTCTATCTCCTATTATTGTTTCTGAAATTTGAATAGGATTACTTACATCTGTTACATCGAATAATGCCATTTTCATACCTACAATTCTAGAAGTAGTTGATATTACTTTTCCACTAGAATTTCTATTAACGATTTCCTCTGTTTGCATTCCTATACCAATCAAATGATTTCCATCATATGGATGTAAATATGTACTATATCCTGGGATATGTAATTCTCCTAATACTTTGGGCGATGTTTCATTACTCAAATCTATGACAAATAATGGATCCATAGTTTTATATGTTACTAAATATACTTTATCATTCATAAATCTCGAAGAATACATTGTTTCTCCTTTAGCAACATATTCAGATATCCCTATTTGGTTTAAATTTTCATCAAATATAGCAACTCTAGCTCCATCATTATCATATAAAGCAATTCTTAGATATCCATTATTTTCATCTAATGAATATTGATTTATCGTTTTTCCTTTTATTTTATTTCTTTTATCATATATTACTTTACCTTCTTGGGTAATCTTAAATTTATAAATTTCTGTATTATATCCACTTGAGTTGTCATCATTATTATATGTAAATGCACCTATAACACCTTTTAATCCAAATAATTCACTTATAGGTGGATCTGTATTATAATTATATTTCTGATTTAATAAATAAATATTATTCTCTGATACATAGGCATTTGATATATCAATTATATATGAACTTACACTTATATCTCCTCTTGCATTATCTAAATCAACTGTTGAAATAATAGTTTGCTTTGTTGTTTGTATGTCCTTCAAATATTTTATATCTTCAAGTGCAATTTGCTTTTCTATATTATCTTCTTTATAGTTTCTTATAACTATATCATCTTCTTCTCTTAAATTTCCAGAGGAAATAACATATAGTACATTATTTATACATCTTGATGTATAGTAAGGCTCATATAATTCATAACTTTTTATTAATGTTGGATTAGTTTTTGTAGTTATATCATATATTCTTACAATAGTATTATTTTTATAATTATATCTATAATATGAATTTGAAGTGCTATTACTATTTGCAGATATAACTACTAATTTATTTTTATAAAGAATCAAATCTTCTGGAATAGTACCATCACTTAATTTTATAGTAGATGCAATTTTAATTTCTTGTGGATTCATTACATCTGTTATTATTACATTATTATCAGATATCGAATATATGTAGTCTCCATCTGTTTTAGTGATATCTGCTTCATCTACATTTTCTACTTGAATATTAGTAGTTGAGTAATCTTTTGATATAGATGATTCATTTGATGAAGATGTAGCATTTTCAATTGAACTAATAAGCCCATTATTAGTTGGTAGTTCACCTATAACATCTGAAGTATTCTCAGTAATAACTTTGTAAGTAAAAAAATTATTTGTAAAAAAACTAAATGGCATAGTAATAATATTTATAAAAGTATCTTTTGCAGTTATTGTGTAACCATTGTATATTTTTGATAACTGCTTGTCAGATTTTATTGTTTTTATTTCTTCATCATTATTAGAAAATAGTAAAAAAGACATAACACACAATAATATTATCACAATTATTGGAACAAATATTTTCAGCTTTTTGTTCATTTTATCACCTTTTAACCCTTCTATTTTTAGACGCTTTTTCTTATGTTTTTAGTTGGTATTTTACATTTATTTAAATAAATCCATTATTTCTTCTTCTGTTAGCTTGCTAATAAATGTTGCTTGTGTGTCTAATACATCATCAATTAATGCCGCTTTTCTTTGTTGTAAGTTATCTATCTTTTCTTCTATTGAGTTTTTAGTTATTAATTTATATACTTGTACATTATTTTTTTGCCCTATTCTATATGCCCTATCTGTTGCTTGATTTTCCGCTGATAAATTCCACCATGGGTCATAATGTATTACTATATCTGCTCCTGTTAAATTAAGTCCTGTTCCTCCTGCTTTTAATGATATTAAAAACACTTTTATATCATCATTTTTATTGAATTCATCTACCATATCTACTCTTTGGTCTGTTTTTGTTTGACCTGTTAATTTGAAATAGTTAATATTTTCTTTTTCTAATTCTCTCTCTATTATTTTAAACATTTCTGTATATGTAGAAAATAGTAAAATTTTATGTCCTCCTGAGATTGCCTCTTTTATTAATTCTATACATTGGTTTAGCTTACTACTTTCACCTTCATAGTTTTCTAAAAATAAACTTGGATGGCAACAAATTTGTCTTAATCTTGTCAGTAGTGCTAAAATTTGTATTTGAGATTTTTTTATTCCATTTAATCCTACTACTTTTGCAACTTCTTTTTTTGTTTGTGCTAAGTGTGTTAAATATACTTTTTGTTGTTCTTCACTCATCTCATTTTTTATTACAGTTATCGTTTTTTCTGGAAGCTCTGTTAATACTTGCTTTTTTGTTCTTCTTAATATAAATGGTTCTATCATTGTTTTTAGTCTTTCTAATTGCTTTTCTTCATGGTCTTTTACTATTTTTGTTTCATAATCCCTTTTAAATTTATTATAACTGAATAAATATCCTGGCATTATATAATCAAATATTGACCAAAGTTCTGCTAGTGAATTTTCAATAGGTGTTCCTGTTAATGCAAATTTTGTTTCTGCTGATATTTCTTTTAGACTTCTTGCATTTTGAGTATTGCTATTTTTTATATATTGTGCTTCATCTGCTATCTGATATCTGAATTTAATGTTATTTTCTAGGTAAGTATCTAAGTCTCTTTTCAATAAATCATATGATGTTACTACTAAGTCATAATCATTACATGTTTTAATTTTATTTTTTCTTTCTTCCGCATTCCCATTTATAACTAAGGTTCTTATTCCTTCTCCAAATTTTTCAATTTCATTTTTCCAATTTAAGCTTAAAGAACTTGGACATACTACTAATGAAGGTTTATGTTCTTTAGAGTTATTTTTTTCTTCTTGCAATATTGTTATTATTTGTATAGTTTTTCCTAATCCCATATCATCTGCTAAAATTCCTCCAAATTTATATTTGTCTAAAATTTTTAACCATCTATATCCGGTTTCTTGATATGTTCTTAATATTTCTTTTTGTTCTTCTGGTATTTCTATATTTTCTGGTTTTATATTTTCTTTTACAAGTTTTTCAAATGTTTCATCTTCTGATATTTGTACATCTGGAAGTTTATTTAATAGTTTGTTTAAGTATAGACTTCTATTTACCGGTAATTTAATCTTTCCATCACTAATCGATTTTAAGTCTATGTCCATTCCTTCTGTTAAGTTATTTAAAAATTCTATATCCTCATTATGTTCTAAACTTAAGAAATTTCCATTTTTTAGTCTATAATATTTTTTCTTCATTTTATATTTGTTTAAAATTTCTTTTAGTTCTTGTTTATCAAAGTCCATACTTGATAAGTCTATATTTAATAAGTCATTTTGTATTCTAACACCTACAGAAATTATTTTAGGTTGTCTTATTTCATTTTTCTTAAATGCTTCTGTAACAAGTACTTCGAATTTTTCCATGTATTCATTTAATGAATCTACTAAAAAATTATATATTCTATCATCATCATGCATTATAAATGCTTTGTCTTCATTAGATTCGTAAAATCCATCTTGCTTAATTCTTCTTAATACCTCTTCTTCTTTGTAAAAGTCTCTAGGTATGTTTGGAATATTTTTATTATCCAAAGGATTAAATTCTGTAGCTCCATAACAAAATTTCGGACTTAGTACTACATTATCTCCAGAGTCTATATCTAATAATACTTTTACTCCTAATTTTTTAGGAATGTATGATTCTATTTCATCTTTCGGCATATCATCTACATCTACTATGTCCTTGACTTTTGGTAATACTTTGTTTATAAATTGTAATAGATGTGTTTTGTCAAATTTATATTCTTCTACATCTGATTGGTTATAAACTTCTATTATTTTTATTAGATTAGAGTTTTTATATCTATCTAATTTATATATTGAATTATCTTTTAAAATATAAACATATTTTATCCCCTTTACCATTAATAATTTTTCAAAATTAGCAGATAATTTATATTCATCTTCTTCTATTTTTTCAATTTTAAATTTAAAATCTGGTTTTTTATTTGTTAATTTAAAAACTATTTTTTCTTTATTATATTCTATTGCATATTCTTCTTCATCATTAAATATATTAAAGAAATCATCTGCTGCACTACCTGATAATTCTATTCTACTTTTTGCAATTTGACCTTTTGAATAATAGTATCTACTTTGTTTTAATACATTGTTTGCATATTGTATTGTTTCTGCATATTTTAATATATAGTCAAGAAAAACTTTTGCTTTTGGAGAAAATGCTTCTTCACAATGAACAAAGCTTAATTTACTACCATAGTACAAACTTTCTCTATTTATATATGCATCATAAAATTTTGTTAAATCTTTTATTTTATATAATTGCTTTTCTCCAATTTTAAAGTCTAATACTAATCCTAATGGATATCCATCATATTTTAATTCTGGAATAATTTTTATACTACTATTGGGAATATAAATTGCTTCTTTGTTTTCTTCAATGTATGTGTCTTCTTCAGTATCTTCAAAATTATTTATAAAATTATTAAATTCTTCATGTGCGTCTTCTTTTTTCTTTATTTTTATAGCTTCTATAGCCTGTGTTTCATATCTATCATCTTGATAAAACTTTATAATACAAGCAAGAGTATGTGCACATATATGTGAAGAATAATAATTACATTGGCAATGGTATGTATCTATATCTCCATTTAAAATATCTATAGTAAAATTTACATTTACACTTCTATATGTACGTTTTTCTATAACATTTGCATAAACATATATATATTCATAATTCCACCCTATCTGAAATTTTTCTATTACTACATTGTCATTTTTTAAAATATTATTTGCTTTTTTATTTGTATCTTTTCCTGCTTCTTTTAATAATCTTTGTAGATTTTTCTCTTTTATTAACATTATATTTTCCCTTCTTTTACTATATCTCCGCTTTTTCTATTTTGGTCTTTAAGTTATCTTCTAATAATCTTTCTGCTATTTCATTAAAATTATTGTCTAAATCTGTTAAAAATATTTTATATTCTTTATTACTTTCATCATTTTGTATATTATTATCTTTTATATATTTCTTTAAAAATTCTGCAACTTTTGTACCTGTGTTAATTATTTCTGTATTACTTTTTAATTCTTTTCTTATTAATTTATCAAATAAAGGGTAATGTGTACATCCTAATATTAATTTATCAATATTTTTAAAGCACTTCATGTATTCTTTTATTGTATATTCTGCTACTTTGTTACTTATCCAACCTTGTTCTGCCATTGTTGCTAATAATGGTGCTTCTTCATTTATTATTTCGGCATTTCTCACTTCTTCTTTTATTTTTTTCTCCCATTGTCCGCTTTTTATTGTTCCTGATGTTGCAATTACTCCTATTCTTTCTTTCTCATTATTTACATTTTCTTTTATGTATTTTACTGTTGGCTCTATTATTCCTATTATTGGAATATTAAATTCTTCTTTTAAAATTTCTAAGCTTTGGCTAGTTGCAGTTCCACATGCTATTATAATTAATTTTACATTTTTAGATATTAAAAACTTAACACATTGTCTTGAAATCTCAATTATAGTATCTTTTGATTTTGTTCCATATGGAAATCTTTTAGTATCTCCTAAGTATATTATCTCTTCATTTGGAAGTACTTTTTTTACTTCCTTTAAGACTGTAATTCCTCCAATTCCAGAATCGAACATACCAATTGCTCTATTATCCATTTAACTATTATCCTTTCTTAAGATAGTCTTAATTCTTAATCTTATCTACTAATTCTAACCATGCCTTATCTCTATGTGTTAAACCTAATTCTTCTTCTGTTAAGTCATTTATAACTCTATCTAAGCCATCTGGTTTTAATATTGGTCCATATGTTAATTTTCCCATTGTGCCTGGAGTTCTTACAATTTTTCCTCTTGTTTCTCCTCTACAAGATACTACCTCTCCATTTTTTAAAATTGCAGTTAATACACATGCAAATGTTGCTCCTCTTTTTTCGTCTGGTATATCTTTTAATTCTGTTAGTAACTTATTTATACATTCTATTTGTGGTGCATGGTTTCCTGCATATCTTGCAGTATGTACACCTGGTCTTCCATCTAAAGCATCAACAAAAAGCCCTGCATCATCTGTAACTATTATTTCATTTATATTGTTCTTATTACAGAATTCTTTTATGGCTTTTGCTTTAATTAAAGAATTTTCTTCTATTGTTTCTCCATTTTCTATTATTTCTTCGTTAAATCCTATGTCTTTTAATGAAATAAATTCCATATCCATTTTTTTGTATTCCATAAATCCTTTGACTTGGTCTATTTTTCCTTGGTTTGTTGTTCCAAATATTACTTTCATTTTTTCTTCCCTTTCTTATTCATTAAGTAAATATTTTATCATAAATATTGAGTTTAGGCAATATGTTTATTAGTAAAAAACAGAGACATGTTTTCTTCGTCTCTGTTTTTTCATTACATTTTTACAATTAGTTTATTAAATTTTGATTTTATATAATTGTCTAATTTCTCCATAAATTCATCTGCCTTTATTTGCTTTCTAGCAACCATATCTAATCCTTTTTCCCAACTTGCTGTTAATTTTGGATTTAACATATCTGGCATTGCAGTATTTACTACATCATATATTGCTTCCCCTTTAGCTGTTGGTGTTATTATTTGCGTTTTGCTATTTATTGCTATATATTTTATTTTTTCTAATTTCTTCATTATTTCTGCTCTTGTTGCACTTGTTCCTATTCCTGCTCCTTTTATTTGCTCACGCAGTTCTTCGTCTTCTATTAGTTTTCCTGCATTTTCCATTGCTAAAATTATAGAACCAGAATTGTATCTTGGTGGTGGATTTGTTTGTGCTTCTTTTATTTCATAATTTAATACATTAATTTTCTGTCCTTTTCTTAATGTATTTAATATTTCTAGGTTTTCTTTGTTTTCACTTTCTGCTTCCTCTGTTGTATCTTTATTTTTTAATATTTCTAAGTATCCTATTTTCATACATACTTTCCCTGATGTTGTAAATTGCTCGTTTTCAGCATTTATAGTTACAGATATTTTATTGAATTCTGCAGGTGGAAAAAATATAGCTAAAAATCTTTTTACTATTATTTTATATACTCTTTTTTGAAGTTCTGATAATTTTTCATAGTTTTCATATCCTTGTCCTGTGGGAGTTAATGCATAATGGTCTGTTATTTTACTGTCATTTACATATTTAGTTTTTGTTAAATCTGTAGAATATTTTTCTTCTGCCATTTTTTTTATATACCCTTGGATTTCTTCATCTTTATACCCTTTCGCAATTCCATTTAAGTTTGTCTTTATTACTTTTGCAACTGCTGTTGATAAAACTCTTGCATCTGTTCTTGGATATGTAACTAATTTTTTCTCATATAAATTTTGTACTATTTCTAATGTTTCATCTGGCTTTATTTTAAATCTTTTGGTACACTCATTTTGTATTTCTGCAAGGTTAAATAATAATGGTGCATTTTCCTTTGTTTTTGATTTTTTTACTTCTTTTACTATTACCTCTTTATCTTTTAAAGAAATTATAAAGTCTTTTGCATCATTTTCCTTTTTGAAACCATTTTCATTATATAGTTCTAGAGAATTATATACTTTTGAGTTTTCTGTAACTTTCCATTCTGCATTAAAAGCTCTCTCTAAGCTTTCTCCAAATTTTCCAATTATTTTATAATATGGAACTTTTACAAAGTTTCTTATTTCTCTTTCTCTTGATACTATCATCCCTAATACACATGTCATTACACGCCCTACTGATATTGAGATTTTTTCTTCGTTTAATTCTTTTGCTATCCTTCTTCCATATATTATTGAGAGAAGTCTTGAAAAGTTTATTCCTATTAAATAATCTTCTTTTGCTCTTAGATATGCTGCATCTGATAAACTATCATATTCTGATAGGTCTTTTGCTTGATTTATTCCTCTCTTTATTTCTTCTTCCGTTTGTGAGTCTATCCATACCCTTTTTCTGTTTGGCAATTTTACTCCAGATTCTTGCTCAACTAATCTATATATGTATTCTCCTTCACGCCCTGAGTCAGTTGATACATATACAGTGTCTACGTCTTGTCTTGATAATAGTCCTTTTATTATGTTAAATTGCTTTTGTACGTTTTCTATTATTTCATATTTGAAGTCTTTTGGGATGAATGGTAATGTGTCTAGTTTCCAAAATTTTAGCTTTTCATCATATTTTTCAGGGTATGACATTGTTACTAAATGCCCTACACACCATGTTATTATCCATTCTCCTGATTCTAAGTATCCATCTTTTCTTGTTCCATTTATGTTTAATACCTTCGCAAATTCCATTGCTACTGATGGCTTTTCTGTTATTAGTATCTTTTTTGCCATGTTTGTTGTTCCTCTCTATTTAGAATTTTTTTTGAGAACGGGCGATTAATAATCGCCCCTACATATCGTATTTCCTGCAGTTGAACATTTTTTATTTAAGGGCACGGTGTTGTACCGTGCCCCCCAACTTCTATTCCGTTCTTAATGCTTCTACTGGATCCTTCTTTGCTGCCAACCTAGCTGGTATTAATCCCGCCATTACAGTTAGGAGCATGCTTATTACTACTAGGATGATTCCTCCTGTTATTGGTAATGATGCTACTCCTGATATTCCTGCTACTGCTTTTATTATTATGTTTGCTGGTATACATAGTAATAAGGTTATTCCTATTCCTAGTAATCCTGCTACTAATCCTACTATAAATGTTTCTGCATTGAATACTCTTGATATGTCTTTTTTTGATGCTCCTATTGCTCTTAGTATTCCTATTTCTTTTGTTCTTTCTAATACTGATATATATGTTATTATTCCTATCATGATTGATGATACTATTAATGATATTGATACAAATGCTATTAATACATAACTTATTACATTTATTATTGTTGATACTGAATTCATCATAATTCCTACGATGTCTGTATATGTTATGGCGTTTTCTTCTTTTCCATTATCTTTTTGTTTTTGATTATATTCTTCTATTGCATCTTCTATAATATCTTTAGATTCGAAGTCTTTTGGATAAATATTAATTGCCATAGGTATATTTAAGTCTACTGAACCTAATTTTACTAAGTTTTCTTCATAACTTACACCAGCATTTGTAGCATAATTTTGCATTAATGTTGCAAGTTCTTCTTTTGATAAACTTGATAAATATTTTTGTTGTTCTGGACTTAATTTAGAGTAATCAAATGATGTTGATGATGAACTTTCTTGAAATTCCATTCCTGTAAATACATTTTTTTCTTTATTCTCTTTCTGTTCTTTTACTATGTCTGTTTCATTTATTCTGTTTGCTAAATTTGTTATTAAATCACTTCTATATGCAATAATTCCTGGAATATCTTCTTGAGTTACACTTTCTTCATTTCTTCTGATGATACTTACGATTTTTAGTTCTTCAGCATTTGCTATTTTTCCCTTCATATAATCAATATTTGTTGATTTATCTACCCATATACCATTTTCTTTTTCATAATAATCTGTATTAAGTAAAAGTTTAAATTTCATTTTTAATATTTCTTCAAAGTCGTATTCTGAAATTTCATTTTCTTCTACTGTTTCTCCATCCATTATTTTCTTCATCTTTTCTTCTATTTCATCTTGATTTAATAGTCCTAATGAATACAATGTGTAATCACTTATTTTATTGTTTTCTCCAATTATTAATGCCACTTCATTATATGCCTTTGGCCAATTACCTGCTAATAAATCATATTGCGTTTCTAATAGATTTTGATTATCTAACATTTCCATCCATACATCTGTACTAGAAAAACTAGACATCATCCCCATTTGACCGCTACTACTACTTCCCATTCCTAATTTTTCCATAACTGTACTAGGATTTACTTGAACAATTCCATCTTCTGTATTTTCTTTATATACATTAAGTTGTATATCATATTTATATTGTATTGCACTTGAATTTTCTTTTATTTTTGTGTCTTCTTTATCAAGGTATTGTTTTAGTGCTTCTAGATTATTATTTTGCACCTTTGCTGATACTGTACTCATCATATCTGTCATTATATTTTTAGAATATATCTTTTGTTTATCATATTCTGTGTCTTCATCATCATTTATTCCCATCATACTTTCCATCATACTAGCAATATCTATGGTTGATTCTTGTATTACTAATGGATATGATGATAAAGTATCTTCTTGTACTTTTGTTATGTAATTTTGTACACCATTTGATAGTGATAATATTAATGCAATTCCAATTATTCCTATACTTCCTGCAAAAGATGTTAATAGTGTTCTTCCTTTTTTAGTCATTAAATTGTTTAAACTTAATGCTAATGCTGTTAAAAAGCTCATTGATGTTTTTCCATCTTTCGCTGTTAATTCTCCTTCTTCTTTTCCATCATATGGATTTGAATCATCTGTTACTGTTCCATCTAATACTTTTATTATTCTTGAAGAGTATTTTTCTGCTAGCTCTGGATTATGTGTTACCATTATTATCAATTTGTCTTTTGAAATCTTCTTTAAAATTTCCATGATTTGTACACTAGTTTTTGTGTCTAATGCTCCTGTTGGTTCATCTGCTAATATAATATCTGGATTATTTACTAGAGCTCTTGCGATAGCAACTCTTTGCATTTGACCTCCTGATAACTCATTTGGTTTTTTGTTTATTTGTTCTTTTAAACCAACATCTTCAAGTGCTTTTATTGCTCTATTTCTTCTTTCATTTTTAGATACTCCTGATAACGTAAGTGCAAGTTCTACATTTGATAATACACTTTGATGTGGTATTAAATTATAGCTTTGAAATACAAAACCTATTGAATAATTTCTATATGCATCCCAGTCTTTATCTTTAAATTCTTTTGTAGATTTACCATTTATTACTAAATCTCCACTTGTATATCTATCTAATCCCCCAATAATATTTAAAAGAGTAGTTTTTCCACAACCACTTTGACCTAGAATTGATACAAATTCTGACTTTCTAAATTTTATATCAATTCCTTTTAATGCTTCTACTCCTGATGGATATAATTTAGTAATTTTTCTTAATTCAAGCATTTTTTTATTTCCTTCTTTCTTAATAGTTTTCCCCTTAATTTTTTATTGATTATATTTCAGTATCAAGCTTTTGTCAAGGTAATGTGTGTATATAATTTACTCTTTCCATTTAAAACTATCAATCATACTTTTTGTTGCCTTGTTTGTTTCTTCTGATTCTTCAAAAAGCGTTTCTTGTATTAAAATATATTTATAATCACCCACAATATAATATTGCGTTGTTATTACATTGTTATTATTAGTAATGAAGGCATAAACAATTTCTCCATTATCTGTTGTAGAACCATTTGCATTTACCTCTACACCTTTCTGATTTCTAACTTGTAATAAAAGTTGATTTAAAATCGCTTTTCTAAATTGTTCATGCTCTGTTTTAGCATACCTGTTTTTACCAGCATTTGTTGTTTAGAAAGATATCCAAGAACTATTATTATAGTAATAACTATTATTGAGATAATTATAATAATTTTCTTTCTCATAAATTTTTTCTCCTTTAATCAATTTTTATTTTTATAATATAATTCACTTTCTTAAAATAATAACCCAGAACACTTGATTTATAAGTATTCTAGGTTTTAATATTTGGTGCTCCTTCAAGGGCTCGAACCTTGGACCTACCAGTTATGAGCCAGTTGCATTTATTAATGCTTTTGCTTTTTTGCTAATAGTATTTTTTCATTAAATTACTTATTATTATTGACTTTTAACTACATTTTATAAATTGCTAATTTGAATTTTTTAAGCTGTTTTCCTGATAATTTTAAGTTTTCCCTTTATCTTCCCTTTATAAGTTTTTCTTTTACTTTTTTCATTTCTAGTAACCTTGTTCTCATAATATTCATCTATTTTTTCGTTTTCTTCTGCTTCAAATTCTTCTAATAAATGCATTCCATTAACTTGCATATATTGTTCTCTATAATCTTTTAACAATTCTTCTAATCCAAATAACATCGGTATTTTTCTTACACTGCTTTCACTTTTTAAGTCTGTATCTTCAAGTACATCTCCTTTAATTTCTAGTTCTTCATCATACCTTGCTGTTAATACCAATCCATTAACTACATTTATTACTTTATTTTCAAAATCAATATCTTCCCAATTAGTTCCTGATGCTTCGCTCGCTCTTTCTCCAGTTTTAAGTAGAAATAAAAAAACTGTAAAGTCATATTTGTCGCTTAGCATTTTCTCGAATTGTTTTTGTTCTTCTCTTGTCATTATTTTAGGCTCTTTTTTTCGTGGTTTAGGTCGTTCAACTTTTTGTACACAATTATTTTTTACTAATTCGTTTTCTGCTGCTTCATGAAATGCCATAATAATAAATAGTATAAAGACAACCACTTGGAATCATTTGTTGCATTGTTACATTAGTTATACGTTTTTTATCTTTTAACTTTATACTATTGCTTGTTATAAAATTACGTATTTCATCTTTTGAGAAATCAGTATATTCAATATTATAATCAACATCACGAATAGCTTTAATCCAAAAAAATATACTTATAAAAATTAATGAATATATTACTAAATTTGATATAGTATTACAAAATCTTTTCATAATTCTCCTACAACTTATTATCTTTTACATATTAAATTACTACTTAATATAATCTAATATATCTCCAGGTTTACAGTCTAAAACCTCACATATTTTATCTAAAGTAGAAAATCTTATTGCTCTTGCCTTATTTGTTTTTAAAATAGACAGATTTGCCTGTGTTATTCCTACTTTTTCTGCTAATTCTTGTGATGACATTTTTCTTCTTGCTAACATTACATCTAAATTTACTATTATCATTTCTCTCTGTCCTCCCTATATAGTTAAATCATTTTCTGATTTGTATTCATTTGCTTGTCTAAACAATTCTGATAATATGTATAATGCTATTGCTACACCAAAGAACAGTACAACTAAAAATCCTAAACCTATACAAAATACTATATCTGCTTTAACTAGAAAAAACTCATATATAGTTTGTATAACAAATAATATTGCCATAACTAACGATGCAATACTAGCTTTTTTTAATCTTTTTACTGTCTTGTTAGAAAATGGCTTGTTTTCTTTTAAAGAATCAAATAATCCTATAAATTGCTTAACTATCACTAACATTGCTATTCCATTTGGGCATAATACATATATAAATGCTCCTCCTATATGCTCTCCCATAACTATTAATATTATTGGTATTAGTACAAGAATTGCTATTCCTCCCCAAAAACATACTTGTAAAATAACTTTTAAAATACTTCCTATTCCTTTTTCCCCTGTTACTTGCATCTTAATCTTTCCCCCTTATCATTTTTTCTGTTAATACAATTATTATATAACCTATTACATAACAGATAATATCTTTTATATCAAAAGTTGAACCTAATATTATTTTCATTACTCTATTATTATTTGCTATCAAGTTTGATAAATTAAAATATTGCATTACTTCAACTACTATTGCTAGAATTAAAACATATAAAGATAGATGTTTTAATTTGTTTAGAAATATCGTTTTTGCAAATAAATATATACATATAATTATTAGTATATCTCCTATATATGGTCTTATAAAATTATCATGTACATATACTGCAATAAAAACTTCTATTAAAAAAACTATGATAAATCCAATAAAATATTTAACTCTTTTACTTTTCATGTATTCTCCTTGTATATTTGCTTAAATCTGTTCTGATAATATTTTTTCCATTTCTAATTTATCTTGAAATTCAATTTTGTTGCCTATATGCTTTGCTGTACAATAACTTGTAATAGATATAATTCCAAAAATTATTGTTATCATTCCATCATAATAATATTGTTTATGTCCTCTATCTTCAATATAATCTCTTAATCCAATTAACTCACTATCATAGTCATTGAATACTTTTTTGGTTCCGTCGTTATAGACTATAGTATATTCATCAACATCATAACTTAAAAAGTATTGTATATTCTTTGCATTTTCTATACTTGGTATTTCGTTATAATCTGAAGACATTTTTATATATTTGTTTATAATTTCAATATTCTTTTTATTAATATTCAATATTGTTTTTTCAAAGAATAAATGGTCAAGAGTCGAAAAACCATAAAATATTGTTACACAAACACATAGAAAACTAATTATTGTCAATAAAATTTCACTGAACACTAAAATTTTTCTTCTTTTCATTTCATTCTCCTTATGTTCAATAATATAACATAGTCTTTTTTGATTGTCAATATTTTTTTATTGTTTTTCAATAATTTTATTTTGTATAAAAGTTCTTTACATATAAAAAACTATACTACCACTTTCTGATAATATAGTTTTTCATGAAATAATTTAGTTTTCATTTTCTAATAATTCATTTACATATTTTCTAAAACCTTGTAATGGTTCAATAGGCTTTATCTTTTTATCTGATGAAATAATATATATATTGTCTGTTCTCGTTGATATTAAAATTTCATAGTCATTTACTTTTATTTTTGTTCCATTATTATATTCATCTATTATATTAAGATTATTAATCATTTTATTGCTCAATTCTTGTGGTGTTATATGTGAATATATTATTGGTGTAGTTATTTTCTCTATAATGTCTTTATCTGTTATTTCTATTGTTTTATTAGGATTTGTTATTGTTATTTTATCTGTACTAAACATTTGCTCCTTATTATCAATGTCCTCATCAAAAGTATATTCTAAAATTGAATCTAAATTAGATGTTATATAAAAAAGTTCATATTGAATTTCATCTTTTATTAAGAATCCTGTTTCGGAGTACATTAACATTTTTACTCCATTATTGAAGTCTATTAAATAATTTGGTTTTACAAAATCACTTTCCTTGTAGTCTAATTCTTTGAAATAGCATTCTCTACATTCATTGAAAATATAGTCTAGTGCTGTTTTTCTTTCTATACTTATTTGTTTATCTTCTTTATTTGTAATTGTTACTTTATCTGTTTTGAAAATTTGTGCATTTTCTGTAATTTTTTTATCAACTATATCCTGTACTTTACGCAATATCTGAGGATTTATTTTAGTAACAATATATTGTCCCTTATTATTCAAATTAACAAACCCTTCAGCATCATACCTAGCAAAGCTAAAGTCGATATTATTTCCTAAATTCACTTTATAAATTCCTGATATTGGAAAACTTACTTTCTCAGAATAATCATCAAATTCTTTATTTAATATACTATCATCTATCATTTTTATTAGTTCTTTATCTGTTACATCTATATCAAAACTTTCATTTTCCATTAAATATGTATAAGTTACTTTTATATGTTTTTGTTCTTCATTTTTATATTCTTGTTCTTCTATTGTAACATCTTCTTTTTGTATTGAAATTTTATCCCTTATGCCCTCTCCTAAACCTGTAAACATTAACATACCAACTAATATTATTAATATTGCGACTATTATTGAAATTATTATTACAACTTTATTTTTCATAGTATATATTCCTCCAATTAATCAAATTATTGTTCTATAACTTCTATTGATTTTAATTTTAGCCTTAAATCCACATATTTAGCATTATTATATACATCATCACTATAATCATATTGTACTTTTATTTTTTTACCTTTTTCTAACTTTCCTATAATTTCTGTTCTGTCTGTTATATAAACTTTTCTTACAAATGGAAAATGATGCACAGTATCTGAATTTGTGTTATCCTCAATGTCATATTTTATATATAAATAAGATTCTGTTGATGATGTAACCCCATCAGTATTATTATTCGTTAGATACATCGCTCCAATTGTTATTATGGGATTATCACTATTTATTGTTTGTTCTTGCATTTTATTAAAATCTTCTCTTTTTAATACAACTATTTCATTATTTTTTGTATCAATATATTTTATGGGAGCGTTACTGTATTTAATTAAATCTCCTCTGCAAATTAATAAATCACCTGATTCTATGTAATTTATATCATATTTTTCTGAAGTCAAATAATCTATACAAGTTTGATTTTTTATCTCAATATTGGCAGTAGTATATTCTTCAATATCATATACAAACTCTTCAAAAAGTTGCCCTCCAGACATATTAATAGACTTTTCAGATTTTCCTTCAACTAAGCCTTGTATCACTATATCATTTGTAATAGTAGTTATTTCTCTTTCTAAATCATAAGCAAAATTTTCTTTATCATTATATATTTGTCCTACTTCATCTTCTTGTTCTTCTTCTAATTTTACTTTTTTATTTACTATTAAGGTAGTAAATACTATTACTACTAATAAAACAATTAATCCTAAAATTATTAATACTTTCTTTTTCATCATTTTCTCCTTTATATTTCATACTTATATCTTTATTGCTACCATTAATTCATTATCATTAACTATTCTTGTAACATTCTTATATATAAATTCTGCTCCAGTAAAATATGTCTTGTAATATAGATTTTCTAATCTTATTTTTGCTAATTCCAAAAATCTATTCACGTCATATTCAGATAAGTTACTTTTTACTCTTAATTCATAAAAAGTAAATATCAATATTTCTTCATTTTCATCTAATTTTTTATTTATATAATCATCTATAAATCCTAATGTCATCTTATCACCTCAAAATCCGTATATTTTTTATAATATCTATCTAAAATAATTTTTTACTTTTATTTAAAAAGAACCAAAAAATTGC
The DNA here is from genome assembly GCA_948739805.1 of uncultured Clostridia bacterium. Lineage (GTDB taxonomy): Bacteria > Bacillota > Clostridia > TANB77 > CAG-508 > CAKPSH01. The sequence continues at coordinate 20,017 of CAPYID010000005.1, forward strand.
AATTCCTATTATCATATTATTTTTCTCCTCAATTTCTTTTAAATAATATCACATTTTAGTATTTTTAACAATCTATTTCGTTATTTGGTACTAATTTTTTTATGATGTTCGCTTGTATTTAACTAAAATATATTATAGAATATTATCAACCTGGACGTAAGAGAAAGGCTAGTCTTTTCTAAAGGCGGAAGGGAGGCTACAGATATGACCGTTGGTGATGCGATTCTAAATTTAGTTGAACAATTGCTACAAGAAAGAGAAAAAGTCGTAAGGCTAGAAATCTCTAATGGGCAACAACTAGATAAGGATGAACAATTGAACAAAGACTAACTGTAGCAATACATAGTCGATAGAGTAAGTTTCGCAGCTTGCTCTATTTTTTAGCATAAAAAAAGTATGTGTATTCGCAGGTACACATACAACTACAAGTTTGACCGTTGGAATCAAACACATTTATTTTGTAATTAAATAATAGCATAATATTTGAGATTTGTCAAATATAAAATCAAAATTTACATCCCTTATTTTTCAACGTTTCTTGACATTATTTAATAACTTTGATAAATTATTTACAATATATTTGTGAAAGGGGGTTATATCATAATGAATAAAAGTGAATTAGTAGCAAATATTGCTCAAAAAGTTGGTTCTTCAAAAAAATCTGCTGAAGAAAATTTAGATACTATGATTGAAATAATTTCTGAGGAATTAAAAAAAGGTAATACCATTAAATTAGTTGGTTTTGGAAATTTTGAAACTCGTAAAAGAGCTGCGAGAAAAGGAAGAAATCCAAGAACTAAAGAAGATATAAGAATACCTGCATCAACGGTTCCAGTGTTCAAGGCTGGAAAAGCATTAAAAGATGCTGTAAATAAATAATAACAAATCCCCTATCTCAATGCTTATCATTTTTAGGGGATTTGATTTATATTTAGTTTTATTTTAAAAGAATTTTTATTGTAAAGTTTTTTGCAATATCCTTTTTATTAGAATTAACTTTCTATTCGTACTGTAAGTTCTTCTTTCATTTTATTTAAGTCATTTTCAACATCTGTAAATATTACTTTTTTCCCTTGTTTAATTAGTCCCATTATTTTATAAAAATTATTTTCCAACTCTTTTGCCACTTTATCAATTACTTTAGCCTCAACTCCATTTATTATATGTACATGGTCTACATATTTTTCTATGGTTGGAAACATATTTTGTAAAAGAAATACTGAATCTTGTCCTAAGAATTTTTCTATTAGTATAGTATCACAGTTTCCATACTTTTTTATCTTCTTATCTCTTATTTCTTTGTATTTTTCTACTTTGCTACTCATTGGAATAAACCACAAAATATCTGATTTTTTCTCTTTTACACAAAAATAAGTAGGTCTTGCTTTTCCATTTTCATGATTTCTCATAAGTGTCTTATCTTTTACCACATTAAAATATTCTTCTTTTATATGATATACATATCCTTTTTTTATTTCCATATTAACTCCATTCTATAATGAAACCTCCCTTATATTTCAAAGGGAGGACATATTATTTTCATTTGGGATAATTTATTAGCCGCACCACCCAAGAGCGACACATATTTATCGTTTGGGATAATTTGTTAGTCGCACCACCCAAGAGCGACATAATATTTTCTTGTTAAGTCAATTATAGAATATTTTTTTACTATTGTCAACAACTTAACTTCATTTTTATTATATGAAATATTCATTTTATTATTGATACAACTTAATATTTTAATTAATTAAAACTAGAGAATTTTTATTAATTAATTCTATCTGCAAGTTCTAATGGTGAATATGTGCATATAAGAACTGGTCTTTTTGTATTTATAAATTTTTCAATGTATTGTTTTGTTTCAATAATGATTATTACTCTATCAGAATTAGATATCTTGTCAATTTTTTCAAATAATGTATCTGTTTCTAATTCTTTTATTGCAATAATATCATATGTAAATTCATCTGTTTTCATAGTTACATTTATAGGATATTTTGCTTTTTTTAGTTTTGGACTTCTATCTAGGTACTGCATAACTACATCAAATGCTACTATGTTTCTATTGTTTATTTCTCTATTACTATACTTTAGTATTTTTGTATTTATATCTTTAGTTATAGCCTTACTTGCAATCAAGAAATTAATATCATTTTCAGTGCAATTACATAACTTTAAAACATGTTCTTCTCTCAATGATTGAAAATTCCATAAAAGTTTTACTATCTGTTTTTGCCTTTCATTCATTAGCATCACTTCCAATTATTTTAACTAATGAACTATAAACTTTTCTTTTTTCAGGAATTATCTTATATATCTTAACAATTACTTTTTCTTTTGGAAATGGTGGTCTGTTTAACCTTTTTATCTGTTTTCATCTATACCCCCTAACCAATCATCGATTTCTATGATATTTGTTTTGTTAGTTAGTATTTCATTTATTTTTTCTTTGTTGCCTTTCAATGTTAGAATACTTATCTCTCTTTTCACATTTTTTATGTCTCTATTAAATATGTTTAATCTATAAAGTTTTTCTGTATCTATAAAAGGCATTAAAACTATATATTCATTATCTTCTGTCATATATTCAGCATTTTCCCAATTAGATAATAATATTTCAGTATTTTGATAAATTTGTTTTGTTATCTGATAAAAGTCTGTTTCTTCAAGTTTTCTCATTATTAGTAAATTTCTAGCTGTAGGCTTTATTATAACTGTCGATTCTTTACCAAATACAAACTTTTGATTATCATTTAACATTTCCATATTCTCTAAAAGAATTATGATGTTTTCACATTCTATTATCTTTTGTATATCGTTTACTATTTGACTTCTATATGATATCGCCTTATCTTTTGAAATATAATATACTAAAGTTTCTTTATCTTGATATATTAATTTTCCTAAATATTTCCTAGATGCCTGTGTTAATTCCGTATCGCCTTTTATGTTCCAACTTGCAACAAAATCAATATTACTGTCTATTGTTAATCCAGCGACTATTGCTATTTGTTTTACTCTCTCTATATATTCCTTACTCCTACATGAAAAACTGTAATCATATCCAAACTTCTTTACTAATCTTGTTCCTCTATTATCCAGTTTTATATATACTCTATTTACTCTTTTTATATATCTTTCTTTTTCTAATATCTTTAGCCTTTTCCAATAATAATACTTCGATTTATATATTCTCTTACAATCTGCTCCAAGCATCAGCTTATACTTTCCTAAGAACATCAAAACTTCTATATCTCTTCCGAGTTAATTTCATTTCCACATTCTATCCTTACCTCCTTTTTTACTTTTTGATACCACACACTATTTTTTTACTCCTTTTTTCTTTTCCTGTGTTTACTCCCTGTACACCACACACTATGATTTTAAGTTTTGCTTTATTTTTCAATTGTTTTAGTATTATCAAAATGTCTAGTTAAAGGCTATGAAAATTTACCTCAACTGGACATTTTTATATATCTATTTTAGTAGTGTTTTTTATCCAGTTCAATATTTTTTCACCCTTAAAAACATAGACTTCAGTATATGGATTTTTCTTTTTATCTGTCATACCTATTACCCCATAAAACATATTTGCTATATTATCATCTTCTATCACTTTTGATAGAACAAGTCCATCTATAATAGGTTTTATAAACTTATTATCTATATCAATGTTTTTTTGATTTTCTACTACTTTTATGAAAACAAACACTAATTGATTATTAAATAAATTTTTGTACTCTTTTGTTTTTTCCATTACATTTAACATTATATTTTTATAAGCATAGTTATTGATATTTTTATACTTTGGTATTACTTCAGGAATATATATTTTCAAAATATCATCCTCAACTGTTGCTTTATATCTATTGTTTAAATAATTAAGTTTGTCCTGTTCATTTACTTCATATTTATCTCTTAATTTTATTTTATTAAATATGTTATATTTAATTCTTTCTAACCTTCTTAAGTAATTTTCTACATGTCTAGTTTCAACAATTTCTTCATTGTTAATTATAAATTCTGTTTCATCTCTTAAATCTTCTAATTCTGTTAAAATTTCTTTTTGCATATTTTTCTCCTTTCGTAAAAAAAATAGAAGATGCAAAAGTTTTAACTCTTATATCTTCTTAAATAATTTGATTTTCATATTTATATCCAATTGAAATTTTATTATATTTCTTGACTTTCTACTTATAAATAGATTATAATAAATATAGGAAATGACAATCCACAAACGTGGTTTTGCCAAATAGAGTTAAACTCACATCTACTCGTCAAAGTTACAGATGTGAGCTTTTTTTATTTATGTAGTTGCTTGTTAACCCAGTTCTTATACAGAACTGCTGTCAAGTCAACGTTTAATGTTAAAGAGAACATTAAGGATATTATTAAAATTAGTATTACTTTAACCATAAACACCACCCACCTTTCTTACGATGTATCGTATAATGTTGAGTGGCAAAACCACATCTGTTTATCATCATTTCCTATGATAGTTATTCTATAATATTATTCTTATTCTGTCTATAATATTTATAAAATTCTATTACTTTTTTACTGACTTTCAATTATCTCCTATGTCATCATATTGTTCTGATATTGTTTCTAATAATTGTAATCTTGTTTCATCATTTATTGGATATACAAAATCCTGTGTAAAGTTTTTATTTTTTACTTTTCTCTTTGGCATACTAATATATCTACCATTTTTCCCATTCAATAATTTAATTTCCCTTACTATAAAACAATTATCTATGCATACACTTGCTGCTGCTAATAAATCTCCTTTATTAATTTTTTTAATTCTAATTTCTGTTATATTTAACATATAAAATTCCTCCTTATAATTTAATTTTATCCAAGAAAAGTGGCTTTGCCATCTTTTCTTTTGCCGACTTGAGTTTCCGATTGTAATGAGGAAATCTCAAAGGCATTAGCGATTGTAGCTTTTAATATAATAGGAAAGTTAAACTTTCCTATTATATTAAAAAAGAGTGATACTAATATCACTCTGATTTCTAATAATTTTTTTGTTTTGATTTTTTTAATATAATTATTCCTGTTGTAATTCCTACTAATGAAATCAATATACTGATTATTAATAATATATAATTCGTTTCATTACCTGTTTGTATCTTTGGTATTGGTTTATTATAATAAGTAAATTCACATATAGAGTCTTTATCTTCTAGCAATTCTTCATCTGCAAATGTACCTTTGTCATTAATTTCAATTTTTACAATTTTGTCTGATAATTGATATTGTTTTGGTGCTTCAATTTCCTTAATATAATAAATTCCGTATCTTAAATCCTCAAATGCAACTGTTCCATTTTCTTTGTCTGATGTAACCTCTTTTATTAGTCTAGTACATTCTGGGTCTTCGTATATTCCAAATTTGAAATCTTCTTTTATAATTTCCTTTGTCTCACTATCTGTTTTTACTAGTTTAATTGTTTTTAATATTGGCATATCCTTCATTTTAATTAATTGCGTTTGTTTATCTGTTGATACTTTGAAATTTATACTTTCTGCCTGCTCAAATCCGTAAGGACAAGTGATTTCAGTCAGTACGTATTCCTCGTTTTCTATCAGACCTGACACAGCATGTGGTGTATCAGATGAAATCCATCTATCTATTTCGTTTCCGTTTTTTATCTGTGACAATAAGTTCTGCACCTGGTAGTTCTGCACCTGTAACCAAATCGGTTTTTGAAACTAAAACTACTTTATCAATCATCTCCAGTTTCTGTGTGGATTTATCACTGCTTACTGTAAATTCAATATCTGTAGCTTTTACATATCCATTTACTGCTATCTCTTCGTGAAGTATATAACCGTTCACCTTCAATCAAATTATTTATCCTATGTGGTTCCTTACCTGATATCCATTTATCGACTATATTCTTAGTTTTGGTATGTGTTACAATCATTGTCGCACCTTCAAGTTCATTTCCATTAATATCTTTTTTACTCATCTCTACAATTTTATCAATTAAGACAATTTCTTGTGTTCGTTTATCATAAGTAACTATAAATTCTGTACTTTTTGCTTTTACATATCCTTTTGGAGCACACAATTCAACTAATGTGAATTTTTCTCCTTCTTTTAAGTTTGAAACATAATGAGAAGTTTTACTAGAAGAAACCCATTCATCAATAATTTTTCCATTTCTATCAATAACTTGTAAATAAGCCCCCTCTACTTTTTCTCCCTCAACATTTACTTTGGTTATAGACACTTGTTTGTCAATCATTTTAACATTTTGATAATCAGAATTTTTTACAGTAAACTCAATGTCTTTTGCTAATACATAGTTCTCTGCTACTTGTATTTCTTTTAAAATACATTTACTATTAACACTTAACCCTTTTACTATATGAGTTTCATCATTTGTAGTCCAGCTATCGACTAATTCAAAGTAACTTTCTCCATTTTCGTTATAACATTCTTTGTATAGTTCTAATGTACAGCCTTCTATTAATTTATCCTTAATATTTACTTTAGAAATTTCAATAGTAGTCATTAAATTTTCTAAATTTAATGTATATTCATATACTTTTGTTGTTGTATCTGTCTGTATAAACTCTACCATATAAGTTTCTTCATCTAATACATAGCCCTCCAATGTAGAAATTTCCTTCACAAAGAATTTTCCCATAGGCAAGTTTTCTACAGTTAAAGTTCCATCATCTCCTATTTCATATATACCAACTGTTTCATCTTTTTTATAATAATATGAACCATCAGAATAATCAATTATATCTTCTGCTGCTTTTATTTCAAATCTAATTTTAGAGTAATCTATATCTTCAGCAAGATATGTATCTTCACTATTTTTGTCAATTTCTTCTAGCTTGTATGTTTTCTTCAAGTCTATGTAATTCTTCAATATTACCTTGTTTTTCAAATAGAAGATAATCTGATTGTAATTTTGTTACTTTATGAGTTAAGTATCTTATTACATTTCTTTCGTCTGCAACCTGTACTTGTGTAGAAATATCAACATTTCCTATTGTATTTAATATATCATCTAGCCAACCAATTCCAATATAATTTGGATAAAGCATCAATGTAAAAATCCTAGAATACTTGTCATTTCCCATATAGATATAATCTTTATTTTCTTGTATTACTTCAGGTGCAAGTAATGATATTAGTTCAGGTTGATTATCAAAGAAATTTTCTTCTTTCTGTAGTTCCTCTAAATGAGATATTATTTGACTAGCATATTCTTTTACATTGCTATTTGCGTTTATTGTATTAATTTTTATTTCTTCTAACATATCTTCAAGTTCAATTTGTTTCTTTATTTCTAAAAATTGAATTGGAAATTTAAGCATTTGTGCTATACTTATTAATTCTCTATCTACATTTGCCCTTTCTCCATCATGTAATAAACTATATTCTATACTTTCTAATTCAACTATTATAGAATGCTGATTTTTATTAATTGTAATCATTTGATTATTAACTAAATCAATTCCCCATAGATTAGTAAGTGTTTTTATTCCTTTTTTTATATTTGAATTATCTATAGGTTTAAAGTCTTGTAACTTGTTTTTCTTTCTTGTATATATTAAAGTGCCTAACATAAAAGTAATTCCTATTAATATAAAAACAAATGAAATTATCATTTTCTCACTACCTTTCAAATATAAATTTTTTCTTTCTAAATATGTATTTTAGAATATTGAGAAAGTATTTATCTGCATATGTATTTCCAATTTTTAAAAATGCAAATGTTATAAATATTGCTACAAAACTAAGAAATATTAACATTTTTAACATTATTGATATGTGAAAGAATAATATTCCTACTGATATAACACTAACAATTACATATAACATCTGCCTTAATGATAGGTAACCTCCAAATACTTTTTCTTCATGTGTAAAGTCAAATGGTACTTTGTATAAACTCATTGTATATCCTCCTAACCATTACTTCCACCAATTAATGCTCCTCCACCATTAGTTGCTATGCTTAGTATAATTCCACTTACTATAAGTGATAAACCGAAGTAACATTGTTCCAGCACATACCCATGCTAATGCTCCTATTGATTCACTTCTTTTGTTGGCATTATTTGAGTTTACTATCATTTTTAGTGCAATAATAACAATGCTTACAAATACTAAAATTCCTCCGTATTGGCATTGCTAATTTTATTACTGCATTTTTTATATTTTCTGTAGCCTGATCTACCTCTGCTGTGCTAATACTACCATTTGCAAATACATTCTGTTGTAATAGCAATAAGGTTGTAGGTAACATCCATATTTTGTTTTTTGTTTTATTATATAATCTTTTTAAGTTTTCTTTTTTGATTTTTTTCATCTCTCATAACCTCCTCGACTTTATGCAAATATTTGGGTTATGGTATGTATCACTTTCTCTAGTCAAATTTAAAATATATTAAACAATATTGGTATTGCTAATATAATAATGATTAAGACTAAAGATATTATAAAATTCTTTATTCCAAACTTTATTGCTTTTTCAGATTTCTTTTTGGCTCCGAATAACCATATTAATAGGCTTGATATTATCCATATTGTTAAAAGGATTACTGATATAGTAAAACCTATTTTCATAATATTTTGAAACATTATATCCAAGCCACCTGTTATATTTCCATATCATATGTGGGTATCATTTTTACCTCCTGTTTTTAAGTGCAAAAAAATAAAAGCCTTAGCTTTTTTCTAAATCTCTAATTAAACTTATATAATAATACTCAAAAAAACTATTAATTTCCTTGATTGTTCCTTGATATTCCTTCTGTCTGTTTTTACAATTATCATATAGAAATAATAAATCTGCTCTTTTTACTTTAGTAATTAATTGCTTTTTACTACTTACAAATAATTCTTTTAAAGCATATATAATTATCTTTAATTTCTCTATATTTTCCTCTGTGAATATTTTTATTAGTTCTTCAGTATAATTAAACTCTATTTTTTCTAAAACTCTTCTAAACTTAATTTCTTCATCTTTAGTAAAACTCTCTGGATTTTGCTTTGCCTTTTTTATAATATAATTAAAAAATCTATCTATCCTATTATTTATATTATTATATTGAGCAATTTTGCTTATAGGGTATTGTTTATTTTGCTTATAGGGGTATTGTTCATTCTGCTTATAGGTATTAGTTATAAAGTCCCTATGTATATCATTTATATAAATTCTTCTCTCTAATATTTGATTTCTATTATCTTTTATAATCTCTATGTTTACAAATCCGAGATTTTCTAAATGACTTATCCATCTTGATATTGTTCCTGGTATAACATTATATAACTCAGCAAAATACTTATTCGTTGCAAAGCAATAGCCTTCTCTCCCTGCTAGTGCTGTTATCTCTCCATAAAGTAATCTCTCTGCATATTTTAGTTCTTCACAATATCTTACTTCACTTGGAATTATTGCATAATAAGATGGTGTGTTTTGTTCATTCACATATTAATAATCCCTCCTTCAAAAATTTCCTCGTTCTCAACATCTTCTAGTTCTTTATCTAAGAAATCTAATTGTATCTTTTGTGCTTTAATTATTTTTTTATACTTATTTCTACTTTTTTCTGCGTTTTTTATTTGTATGAAATTATAATTTATTATTAAAATATTTACTATAAAAATAAATACATTTATAATTATTAAATTTTTCATATTTTTCACTTCTTTCAAAAAAATAAACACTCGAAAGTGCTTATTTTTCAATAATTATTCAAACTCTACTTTTTTTATTTTCCCTTTATGAAATGCTTTTTATTACTTTTTAATGCGTTTTAATTCATCTTATTGCATTTTGTATTTTTTGATTTATCTTATGTTATAATTCCTTATAATGTAGAAACACCAGTGAATATAGAAACTTCACCAGTGTTTTTCTTGGTGCTCCTTCAAGGGCTCGAACCTTGGACCTACCGGTTATGAGCCGGTTGCTCTAACCAACTGAGCTAAAGGAGCATTTTATAAAATTATGTCAGAAGAATAATTGGAGCGGGTAGTGGGAATCGAACCCACGTAGTCAGCTTGGAAGGCTGGAATTCTACCATTGAACTACACCCGCATATATCTCCTTCTGACAGTTATTAATTATAATGGTTAATTAATATTTTGTCAATACTTTTTTTGATTTTTTTTTAATTTTTCTCAAAATATTGTGAAAAAGTACAATATAGCTATGTTACATCTTGTTTTAAGTCAAGATAAATTTGGATTTACCAAATTTATCTTGACTATTTTCTTAGAGAATGTTCTAAAATATATAATAATTTTTATTCTATTCTCCCCTTCCTTCTGGCAAAGCATTGTCTACTACTACAATTCTTATTCTGAATACAGATGTCATTACTTTTCCTAGTTTAGTTTGCTTAAATTTCTGCCATAAAGATTTCTTAGCTTGTACTTGTGTTTCTTCTATATATTGTGCTTCTTCCTCTGTTTGACCTGTTATTCCAACTGTTTGTATATTTTGGCTTACTGCCATTTCTTCTTTAACTTCTTGTACATTATTTTGTGCTACTGTTGTTGTTATTTCTGGAGCTGGTATCTCTTTTAATGCTTCTGCTACTTCTAAACCTATATAACTTAGTGCTTTAGATCTGTCTTCAATTCTCTCCATATCTATTTCAATATGAAGATTTGTCTCTAAATTATTAATTCTGGCTTTTATCAGTCTGACTGCTGCATTATATTCATCTGAATCTCTATTGGCTGTATTTGAAATTATATTTAATGCTGTAACTATATCTTCTCCAAATTGTCCTTCATATTTTTCAATATAATTTCCCCAATTTTGACCATTTTCTTCTATATCTCTTAATATATCTTTTAGATTAGTTGAAGCCATAATATTTGTTTCTCTTTGACGTATCAATTCTTCTATTTGTTTTGTATTTTCTTCAAATTGATTTGTTGCATATTCTACTAACCCATAAGCAGCAGTATATACTGATTCTGGGAAAGTCTTTTTATTTGGATATTCAACTAAGTACATTTTTATTGATTCTATTAAATCTTTGAAATATGTATCATCATCTAATTGGATAATTGTTTTTTTGCTTGCTGGATCTATTAATTTTTGAATTTTTCCAATATTAGATAATATTTTTTCTTCAGTTATCACCATTTTTACGTTTACTATGCCAGACTTTTTCTTATTCCAAAACATTGTAAACATACCTCCTTTGTCTTTCTTCCGTAATATAATTTGATTATACAACATTTTTTTCAATACTACAATAGCAAAATTATTATTTTTTTGTAATATTTTTGTAATATTTATGTAATATTTGTTTTGTATTGCTATTTTCCGTAATATTTTGTCATTATTTTGATAATATCTTTTTTATTTCCTCATGCCTTTTAATCTTCGCTGTTGTAGTTTTTACAAGCTCTTCTGTTGTTACTTCTATTTCACGTATATATTTGTACGTTGGTATTGATTTATTTATTTCTTTTATTTTTGAACTTAGGAATTTTTTAATATTTTCTTCTCCAGTAATTTTATACATTTCTTCCATTATTTCTGCATCATATACAATTTTTGCACATACCTTTGGATTTTTTTCATCTTCGTTTTCTGGTTTTCCATATACAAATGACTCTTTGACACCTTCTATTCTATTTATTAAATTTTCTAGTTCTTCTGGGAATACATTTTTTCCATTTTTTAAGACTATTACACTCTTTTTTCTACCAACTATAAAAATAAATCCATCATTATCAATTTTTGCTAAATCGCCTGTATAGAACCATCCATCTCGTAATGCTTTCTTTGTTGCTTCTTCATTTTTGTAATATCCAATCATAATATTGGGTCCTTTAACTGCTAATTCACCAATTCCATTTTCATCTGGTCTTGAAATTTTTGCTTCAACACTTGGACATACTTTTCCAATAGAGCCTAGTCTATAATCAAAGTCTGAACCTGCTGCAATAACTGGTGATGTTTCTGTTAATCCATACCCTTGTGCAATTCTTATTCCTAATTGATTATATCCTTTTTCAATTTCTGGATCCATTGCAGCAGCTCCACTTATAAATAGTCTTATTTGTCCTCCTAGCTTATCATGTATTTCTTTAAATATCTTTTTCCTAACATCAATATGGAGTTTTAATAATTTTTCACTAATTTTTATTCCTTTTTGTACTGTTTCTAATTTCCCCTGTTTTTCAATTGCTTTCATTAATCTTTTATACATACTTTCAAATAGTATAGGTACAGAAACCATTACACTTATATGATATTCTTGTAAATTTTCTTGAATATGCTTAATACCATCACAGTATGCTACACATGTCCCTTTATATAATGGATATAAAAAACCTGTTGTGCATTCAAACACATGATGTAAAGGTAAGAAAGATAACATTGTGTCTCTTTCATGAATTTCTAAAATTGATGCAATATCCATTAAATTTGCACATACATTTTTATGTGATAACATAACAGCTTTTGACATTGCTGTTGTTCCAGAAGTAAATAACATTATCCCCATTGATTTTGCATCTATTTTAGCATCTACAAAATCTTTCATTCCGTTTTCTAATAGTTTCTTTCCCTTTAAAAGTAATGATTTTTCTGAGTAAATACCATCTGTATGTTCTTCTAAGTCCATTGAAATAAGGTGCTTTAGTTTTCCTACTCCCTTTTCTTTTATTTTTTTTAATATTTCTGTATATTTATTTGAAAAAATTATTGCTTCTACACCAGAACGAATTATTAAATTTTCTATTTCATTTTCTGGTAATGATTTATCTAAAGGTACTACTATTCCTGTTCCACATGTAATGGCTAAATATGATATTCCCCATTCATACCTGTTCTCACTTATTACTGCTATTCTTTTTCCTTTTAGTCCCATTTTTATAAATGCTGTTCCTAAATTATTTATATCTTCTCTTACTTGTTTATGTGTAATTATTTTATATTCATTAGGTATTTTTGTTTTTAGTTTATATGCTGGTCTATCTCCATAGATTTCACCAGATTTTTTTAACATATCTTTTAAATCGGTTATTTCAACTATTTTATGCATTTTTTTCTTCATTCTTATACAAACCTTCCTTAAATATAATAAAGAAATATTAAAATCTTCAATTTTGCTTATTTATTATACAATTATTAATAAAAATATTCAATACTTTTTCAACATTTTTCTACAATAACAAGTTTAAATTGTGTATAGTCACAACTAACTAATTTTATTTGTATGCCATTTATATTTCCTTCTATAGCGTCTTTTTGTGCTTCTCCATGTAAATGCCCATATATGCATTTCTTTACATTATACTTTTTCATTATTTCTATAAATTCAGATTTTTCTATTAACTTTTCGTTTGTTGGTGGATAATGCATACATACTATTATCTCTTTTTCTTTACCATATTTATTTATTCCATCTTTTAAAGACATTTCTAATCTTAATACCTCTCTTTTATATATCTTTTCATTTTCTTCGTCATTATCAATTATTGTCCATCCTCTTGTTCCACAGATTATTCTATTTTCTACTAAATATGAATTGTTATATAACATATTTATATTTTTAAAATTATTGTCTTCTAAAAATTTGTTAATTTTATTTAATGTTCCCCACCAATAATCATGATTTCCTTTTAACATTATTTTTCTACCTGGTAGTTTATTTAAATATTCAAAATCTGCTTTTGCTTCTTCAAAAGTCATCCCCCAAGAAAAGTCTCCTGGTAATAGTATAGTGTCTTCTTCTTTTACTAATCTTTTCCAACTATCTTCTATTCTTTTTTCATAATCATTCCAATTATTTCCAAATATATTCATAGGTTTATTTGTACTAAATGATAAATGTAAATCTGAAATTGCATATATTGACATATTTATTTCCTTCCTAATACTTAATATATTTTTATCTTTTGAATTAATACTGGCGAGCATTGCTCGCCTATAAAATCATTATTTAAGGTACATTACTAACCTATTTTTAAGTTTGGTACTGCATTTAATTCCATTCCTGATACATTTCCTGCTATAAAGTTATAATATCCTGCTGATGCTATCATAGCAGCATTATCTGTACATAATTTTAATTCTGGATAATATATATCTATTCCTAATTCTTTTCCTAATATTTTAAATCTTTCTCTAATATATGAATTTGCTGATACTCCCCCTGCTAAGGCTATTTTATTTACTTTCATTTCGTTTATTGCCTTTGTTGTATTATTTATTAGCATATCTGTAGTAGCTTTTTCAAAGCTTGCACATAAGTCTGCTTTATTTATGTTTGGTTCTTTATGGTTTAAGTTTAATACTGCTGTTTTTATTCCACTAAAGCTAAAGTCTAAATTATCAAAATATGTTTCTGGTAATTTTATATTTTCTTGTCCTTCTTTTGCTAGCTTATCTATTTTAGGTCCTCCTGGATATTCTAATCCAATTACTCTTGCTACTTTATCATATGCCTCACCTATTGCATCATCTCGTGTCTTTCCTAATATTTTAAATTGTGTATAGTCTTCTATATAAACTAAATGCGTATGTCCTCCTGAAATTATAAGACATAAAAATGGTGGTTCTAATTCTTTAAATGTTATATAATTTGCAGCTATATGCCCTTCTATATGGTTTACACCTATTAATGGTTTGTTAAGTGCAAAACTTAATGCTTTGGCATAGCCAACTCCTACTAATAATGCTCCTACCAATCCTGGTCCATATGTACATGCTACTAAATCTATGTCTTCAAAATTTATATTTGCTTCTTTGAGTGCTTGCTTAGTAACCTCTGAAATGTTTTCTATATGCTTTCTTGAAGCTATTTCTGGTACAACTCCACCAAATTGCTTATGAATTTCTATTTGTGTATTTATAATATTTGTTAGTACTTCTCTTCCATTTTTTACTATTGCTACTGATGTTTCATCACAACTTGATTCTATTCCTAGCGTAATTATATCCTTCATATTTTTCCTTTCAATTTTAATCATTATTTAAACTATTATAAAAACTTTTCTTATACTCCTCTATTTTTTCATTGTCTACTTTACCAATTTTAAATATTATTTGTTCATTTAAAATTTTATATACGATATCTGTTTTTACTATACTATCTTTATGAAGATTATTCATTTTGTCTTTTTCTAATAATTTATTAGTAGTAAATTTCAATTTATTTAAGTTAGAAGATATTAACATTCCAAAGTTCTCAATAGGAACTGCTGTATTATCTTGATCTATTATTACAAAAAAATGATTATTTCCAATTCTTCCATCAGAATAACTATATTCTCTAACAAATACAATATCTCCAACATCATAATTTTCATTATAGTTCTCTTTAGCTTCTTTTATGACATTTTCAATTTTTCCTTTATGCCATTCATCTTCTACTGGATATTCTTCAAATGCTTCTTTTAAATCTCTAACTTTATTATATTCATATGCTATTTTTAGAAAATCACTTAAATCTTCTTTCATTTTCATCTAATATCCTTTCATTTGACATTATTTAAAACTAATGTCTTTTTCTATACTTCAATTTTAATCATCTTGCAAAATCGTTTTGCTCTTTGTTATTTTCATTTAAAGACTTCTAATTTCTAGCCTTTAGAACCACGATAATAATAGTCCTACTGCAGTAACTATTGCTTGGTATATACCAGTCATAATAGGGGCTATTATAATACTTGATAAATTTGTAATCCATAATACTAAAAACGCCATATAAAACCACATTTCGTGGTCATATATCCAATTTCTAACATTATATGGCATAAATCTTATAAATATTTTTGAACCATCTAATGGTGGTAATGGTATTAAGTTAAATACCCCTAATCCTATATTCATTATAATAGCAGATTGAATCATTGTTAAGATAACTCTACCTGGTGTAGTGGATAAAAATGAAGCTACTGCAAATTTTAAGATTAATCCATCAATTAAAGTAAGTATAAATGCTATTATAAAATTCATTAAAGGACCTGCTAAAGATACTAATGCTTCTCCATTTCTTCTATATTTTGGATTGAAATTACTTGAGTCTATTTGTACAGGTCTTCCCCAACCAATTCCACAGAACATTAACATCATAATTCCTATTGGATCTAAATGTTTTAATGGATCTATACTTAGTCTTCCTTGTCTAAGTGGAGTATCATCTCCTAATCTTACTGCCATCCATGCATGTGCAAATTCATGCAATGAAATTGCAATTATTACTCCTGGAATTGTTAATAATAAAGATAATAACCCTGCTGTTCCCATATTAACAACATTAAAAATTACTATTATAGCAATAATTAAATATACTGCTCTTTTATCAAAACTAAACATTAAATATCCTCCTAAGTATTACTTTTATATTTTATAACTCATCTATATTAAATGATAAGTAACCTTCATATAAATAGCTATTGTCTATGCCTTTCATATATACTTCTCTATCATTTACTTTGTCAGTTAGACTTTGTTTTAATAATTCTTTTATTTCTGTATCTTTGATAGGACTACGTTCCATCGCAAGCAAGTAGTCTGTTTTGTCTACTTTTCTCCAATCAATTACTAAATTCAACTCTTTTTTTAAAATTAAATCTAGCCAAATCCTCATACTTCTTCCATTTCCTTCTCTAAATGGATGTGCAATATTCATTTCTACATATTTTTCTATTATCTCTTCGTATGTTGATTGTGGCATTTTTTCAATATTTTTAATCGCTTCTTCAAGATAAACAAGAGGCGTAAATCTAAAATTTCCTTTTGCTATATTTACTTTTCTTAAATTTCCTGCAAATTCATATATTTCTTCAAATAAATATTTATGAATTTTCTTTAAAGTTTCAAACGTTCCTGCTTCTAATATATTTAAATATCCTGTTTCAAACATTTCTTTTGCATGCATTTTGCTTATCCTTTCTTCTTCTCTTGCTAGTTCTGTTTGGTCAGTAATATTCAATTTGTTTTCTAAAATCATGTTTACCTCCCTAGGCAATCTTTTTCTTTTATAAATTCTACAAATTCTATCTGAAAAATATAACTATTTAAAGTATATACATTATATACTAATATTTCTTTGAAATCAAGGGCAGATTATAAAATCATAGTACAATATACAAAGCCCCTAGAAAACATCCTAGGGGTATGCTAATAAACCGCTAAACTCTAAAAACTTAAGTTTAGTTTTTTATAGAACGACTATTCATTGTACTCAATATAGATTTGTTGTATCTCCTCTTTTGTCACAGTTTCTTTCTCAATTAAAGCTTGTATTAAGTTCTCTACCAGTTCTTGGTTATTTTGTATTAACCTTGAGGCTTCTTTTTCTGCCTCTTTTATTGTCTGATAGATTTTATCATTTATATTACTTACCATTTTTTCACTTAGGAGATAATTTATTGATTTAATACTCTCCAGTGAAATTGGTCCAAATTCTGACATTCCGTATACAGAAACCATTTTTGTTGCAATTTCAGTTGCTTTTTCAATGTCTGTAGAAGCTCTTGTTGAAATATCACCAATGATGATGTTTTCAGCTACGAACCCAGCCATCAAAACTGCTAATTTTTCTTTTAGCTGTTTCTTACTACTGTACTTTTTATCATCATTCATATCATTCAAGGTGTATCCTTCTCCCGTATTATGCGGAATTATTGATACTTCCTTAATATTAGGCTGAGTAGGCATCAATAAACTCACTATTACATGACCAGCTTCATGAGTGGCTATTACCTTTTTTTCTTCTTCCGACATATTACTATTAAGCTTTTTAAGACCTACAGTAATCTTATTAAAAGCTTCATTTAAGTCTTGATTAGAAATTGCTGTATGCTGATTTCTTGCAGCATGAATGGCGGCTTCATTTAATAAATTTTCCAGCTGAGCTCCAGAGAAGCCAACTGTGTTTTTAGCAATACGCTCCAAACACACATCCTCAAAAAGCGGTTTATTTCTAGAATGTACTTCAAGAATAGCTTTTCTACCACGAACATCAGGCAAACCAATATGAATAATTCTATCAAATCTGCCAGGCCGTGTAAGTGCTGGATCAAGAATATCTATACGATTCGTTGCGGCAAAAATGATGATGTCATTTCTATTCTTAAAGCCATCAAGTTCTGTCAAAAGTTGTGCTATAGTGTGATTTATCTCACTATCTCCCCCTTGACTATCATCTCTCCGTTTTCCACCAATGGCATCTATCTCATCTATAAATATAATACATGGTGCTTTTTGCCTCGCCTCTGTAAAAAGTTCTCTTATATTCCTTGCACCAACACCAATATATTTATTTATAAACTCAGAGCCACTAGCTGAGATAAAAGATACTCCTGCTTCTCCTGCAACTGCCTTAGCCATAAGCGTCTTTCCTGTGCCTGGTTCTCCATAAAGGAGTACACCTTTTGGAATCTTTGCACCAATTTTTGTATACTTCTCTGAGTTTTTTAAAAAATCAATAATTTCAAATAGTTCACTCTTTTCCTCACCAAGTGCCGCAACATCATCAAACGTTACCTCTGTATCTTGTACTTCTCCTGTTGTACTGCATGATTTTACTTCTTTCTTTTTTTTCCATTGATATATCTTATATATGAAGTAAATAATACATATTATTATAAAGACTTTGAGTAGCCTTAGAGATGAAAAAATCCGGTGATTTTTTTCAATAATTTTAACATCATTCTCCTCAGCATGATCTAGCAAATAATGACGCTCATACATGCTTTGCACTATATACTTTCTTTTCGAAGCATCTGCATATCCATCAGCACCTCGTAGTGTAATTATTGCAAAGTCTGAATCTTCATCAAACTCAATAGAATAAACTACACCTGAGCTAATAGCATTAAGACAAGCTCCATAATTTATCTTATTATTGTAAAATAATTCTGGGAATATAATATAGGATATTACTCCTATAAATAGTAAAACTGAAAAAATAACTGAACTTACATTTTTGTAAATTTTTAACATTTGATGTCTCCTCCATTTTCTTTTATTTTTTTGCTATGCATCGTTCTATAAAATTTTCAATGTACAACTTAAAGTCAAATCTATTTTATCACTTTTTTATGTAAATTTCAATGTTAAATGAATTTTTTTACATTCTTCTGTATCTCATCTTCCATCTCTTGCATTGCTTCAAGTGTGTTTTGTAGTAATTCATCTAATTCCCATCCTAAAGTATTTGCCCCCTTATCAATTATCTCCCTTGAACATCCTGCTGCAAACTTTTTGTCTTTATATTTTTTCTTTAGGCTTTTTAATTCCATATCTTTTGTACTTTGTGATGGTCTCATTTTTGCTGCTGCCCATATTAATCCTGATAATTCGTCTATTGCAAATAATATCTTTTCCATTTGATGTTCTGGCTCAATATCAGAACAGATTCCATATCCATGACTACATATTGCATGTATTAATTCATCATTTGCATTAATTTCCTTTAATAATTCTGGTGCTTTTTTACAATGTTCTTCTGGATACTTTTCATAATCTATATCATGTAATAATCCTGCTAGTCCCCAAAATTCTTCATTTTCATTATATTTTTTTGCAAAATATTTCATTATTTGTTCAACTGTAAGCGCATGTCTTATATGAAATTCTTCTTTGTTATATCTTTTTAATAATTTTATTGCTTCTTCTCTATCTATTTTTGTTTCAAAGTTATTATTCTTACTAACAGATTCCGTTTTCTCTTTAACTTCAACATTTTTTGACCTTTTCTCATTTGCATTATTAAATGGTTTCATAGTTGGGAAAAATATTATATCTCTTATTGATGCAGAGTCTGTTAATAACATTATTAATCTGTCTAATCCTATTCCCATTCCTCCTGTTGGTGGTAACCCTATTTCTAGTGCATTAACAAAGTCTTCATCCATTCCTCCTGCTTCTTCATCTCCTTTTTCTTTTGCTTCTACTTGTTTCATAAATCTTTCATATTGGTCTATTGCGTCATTTAGTTCTGAGTAAGCATTTCCATATTCTCTTCCGCCTATAAATAATTCAAATCTTTCTACTAGACTTGGATTATCTTTTTTTCTTTTTGTAAGTGGTGATATTTCTACTGGATAGTCTATTATAAATGTTGGCTGAATTAATGTTTCTTCAACAAAAGTTTCAAAGAATTCATTAATTATATGTCCTCTTGTGCTTTTATATTCTTCATATTCTACACCTTTTTCTTTTGCTAGATTTTGCGCTTCTTCATCTGTTTTAACTTTGTTAAAGTCAACGCCTGTTATTTCTTTAATTGCGTCTATCATTGTAATTCTTCTCCATGATGGAGTTAAATCTATATCTGTTCCTTGATAGCTTATTTTAGTTGTTCCTAAAGCATTTTGCGCAACAGTAGAAATTAATTGTTCTGCTATGTTCATCATGTCATTATAGTCTTCATATGCAGAATAAAATTCCATTACTGTGAATTCTGGATTGTGCTTAATGTCCATTCCTTCATTTCTAAAGTTTTTACCAATCTCATATACTTTATCAAATCCACCAACTATTAATCTTTTTAAGTTTAATTCTGGTGCAATTCTTAAATACATTTGTAAGTCTAAAGTATTATGATGTGTAATAAAAGGTCTTGCAGCATCACCTGTTGCTACTGTTGTAAGCATTGGCGTCTCTACTTCCATATATCCTCTTTCGTCCATAAAGTTTCTAATTTCTTTTAATATTTTGCTTCTCTTTATAAATGCTTCTTTTACTTCTGGATTTACTATTAAATCAAGATATCTTTGTCTATATCTTAAGTCTTCATTTTTTAATCCATGAAATTTTTCTGGCAGTGGTCTTAAAGATTTTGTAAGTAATATTGCTTCTTTTGCATGTATTGATATTTCTTCTGTTTTTGTTTTAAATACAAAGCCCTTTATTCCAATTATATCTCCAATATCCCATGTTTTAAATGATTTATATTCCTCTTCTCCTATATCATTTATGCTTATATAACTTTGGATTTTTCCTTCACTGTCTTGTAATGTACAAAAAGAGGCTTTTCCCATTATTCTTTTTGCTATTATTCGTCCTGCAATACTTACATCTTTTTCTTCTAATTCTTCATAATTATGTTTTATTTGTTTACTTGTATGTGTTCTATCATATTTTGTTATTGCAAATGGGTCTTGTCCGTTTTTTTGTAATTCAAATAATTTTTCCTTTCTAATTTGTATTAGATGATTTTCGTCTACTTCTTGTTCTACATTATTATTTTGTTGTTCACTCATATGATCACATTTCCCTTCTATTCTATATTTAATTAATCTTTTTTCCTTTCTAAATTTGTAAAGTAGATACATTATATACTAATATTGCTTTAAAATCAAGGGGCACATCACATTATGTGCCCCTCTAAGTTATTCTTCTGGTTCTTCATCTTCTTCTTGATTTTCATTTTCGTTTGTTAAACTGTTTTCAAATGCTTTATTGAAATTATCTCTTACTTTCTTTTCTATTTCATTTGTTATGTCTGGATTTTCTAATAAGTATTTTTTTGTGTTTTCTCTTCCTTGTGCTATTTTATCTCCATTATAACTAAACCATGAACCACTTTTTTCTATTATATCAAGGTTTACTGCTAAGTCTAGTATATTTCCTTCTCTAGATATTCCTTTACCGTATAAAATATCAAATTCGGCTTCTCTAAATGGTGGAGCTACTTTGTTTTTAACGACTTTTACTTTTGCTCTATTTCCTACAACTTCTCCATCTTGTTTTATGTTTTCTACTTTTCTTATATCTAATCTTACTGATGCATAATATTTTAATGCTCTTCCTCCTGTTGTTGTTTCAGGGTTTCCAAACATTACTCCAACTTTTTCTCTTAATTGATTTATGAAGATTATAACTGTTTTTGATTTGTTTACTGCTCCTGCAAGTTTTCTTAATGCTTGAGACATTAGTCTTGCTTGTAAACCAATGTGTGAGTCTCCCATGTCTCCATCTATTTCTGCCTTTGGTACTAATGCTGCTACTGAGTCTACAACTATTACATCTAGTGCACCGCTTCTTATTAATGCTTCTGTTATTTCTAATGCTTGTTCTCCTGTATCTGGTTGTGATACTATTAAATTATCTATATCTACTCCTAGATGTTTTGCATATACTGGATCTAGTGCATGTTCTGCATCTATAAATGCTACTTCTCCTTGCTCTTTTTGTGCTTCTGCTATTATGTGTAATGCTAAAGTTGTTTTTCCTGATGATTCTGGTCCATATATTTCTATTATTCTTCCTCTTGGAACTCCTCCAATTCCTAAAGCAACGTCTAAGCTTAATGCTCCTGTTGATATTGCTTCTATTTCCATTGCCTTAAAGTCTCCTAACTTCATTACAGAACCTTTTCCAAATTGTTTTTCTATTTGCCCCATTGCTACTTCTAAGGCTTTTTTTCTTTCATTATTTGTTTCACTCATTAATTTTCATTCCTTTCGATTTTGTTTTAAAACGTATGTTTGTTTCAATATATACCATTAGACATTTTTTGTCAACAGTTTTTTTGATTTTTTTTATTTTGTTTTTTTATACCATCCACTTTTAAAGATATAACATTGATATTTTCCATTACATTAATGTTTTTAATAATTGATTTTATTTTTAAATTCTATATTTCAAAATAAAATTCTACACCATTTTCTTTATTTTCTACACCGTATTTTTTTCCTGTTCTTTCCATTATCGCTTTTACTAATGCTAGTCCTATTCCTGTTCCTCCATCTTGCCTGTTTCTCGATTCATCAACTTTATAAAATCTTTTCCATATTCTTTCTAAGTCTTCTTCTTTTATGTTTTCTCCTGTATTAAATACTGATATTCTTGTTTTGTTATCTTTCTGCTCTATTTCTATTTTTATTTCTTTTTTTCCTTCTATTTCTTTTGCATTTTTTATAGCATTTGTAAAATAATTATTTATTATTTGCTCAGTATAGAATTCATCTGCATTTATAATGACTTTTTCATCTTTGTTATATATCACATTTACTTTTTTTTCGTCAATGATTACCTGTGATTTTCTTATGATTTCAGATATTAGTTCTGTTATATCGAATTCTGAATTGTTAAGTTCTAATGCTCCATATTCTATTTTTATTAGTTCTAATAGTTTTTTTACTAAGACATCCATTTTATTTGATTCGTCTAGTATTACTTCTGCATAGAATTTTCTGCTTTCTTCATCATTTGCAACATTTTCTACTAATCCTTCTGCATATCCTTGTATCAATGCTATTGGAGTTTTTAGCTCATGTGATACATCTGATATAAATTGCTTTCTCATTTCATCTGTTTTAGATTTTTCTTCTATATCTTTTTCTAATTCTATATTAGTGTTTCTTAATTGTTTTATTGTTTTTTCCATTGTGTTTGACATTACATTTATGCTTTTTCCTAAATTGTCTATTTCATCATTAGTTTTAGTTTCTTTGTATTTAGAACTAAAGTCTAATCTAGACATTTTTCTTGCAACTTCATTTAATTGTAATATTGGTTCTGTAAATCTCTTAGATATTATTACTACTATGATACCACTTATAATTAATGTGATGATACCTATTAATTGTAAAAAAGTATTTGATATTTTTACACTTTCCTTTATTGCTGCTATAGGAACTCTTATATATAGTTTATATTCGTTATCTAGTGTTGCTGTTAAATATATGAATTTATATCCTGTAGTGATGTCTTGTGATTGATTTATTATTATTTTATCTCCTGAATATATTGCACTTGCATTATGTAAAAATTCTCTTTTTATTATTATACTCATATAACTTGGTGTGAAATCATTATTTGACATATAGACTGTTGCATTATATGGTGTTGTTATTAATATTTCGAAATTATTATTTATTTCCATTTCTTGCAGTTTTGAATCTATATCTGTTGTTTCTTCACTATTATAATAAAAGTTTATCGTTTTATATGCTTCTAATAGATTATTTTCCTTTGAGTATATATAAAATCTTTCTAATATAATATTATTAGCTATTATAAATAGTACTATTATTATAGTGAGTGTTATACTTAATGTTAAAAATAGTCTTGTCCTTATTGATTTCATTTTGTTTGGCATTTTTTATTCCCCTTATTTTACTTCAAATTTATATCCAATTCCTCTTACTGTTTTTATGTATTTTCCTTTTTTACCTAGTTTATGCCTAATCTTTTTTATATGACTATCAATTGTTCTTGAGTCACCATAATAATCATAATTCCAAACATTATTAAGTATTTTATCTCTTGAAAGTGCAACTCCTACATTGTCTAACAAATATTTAAGTAATTCATATTCTCTTAAACTCATTTCTACATTTTTACCATCAACTGTAACAGTTCTTGCTTTATCATCAATTTCTATTCCAGATTTATCAATATTTTCGTTTGGCTTTTCTGATACTTTTCCCCTTTTTAATATTGCTTCTACACGTGCTACTAATATTTTAGGACTAAATGGTTTTGAAATATATTCATCTGCTCCTAGTTCAAATCCAAATAGTTCATCTTGTTCTTCTCCTCTTGCTGTTAACATTATAATTGGTACTTGTGATGTTTGCCTTATTTGTCTTAATACTGACCATCCATCAAGTTTTGGCATCATTACATCAAGTACTATTAAAGATATAGTGTCTTTTTCTATATTAAATATTTCTAGTGCTTGTTCTCCATCCTTTGCTTGTAGTATTTTATATTCCTTTTTTTCTAAAAAGTCTTTAATTAATGTTCTCATTCTTTGTTCATCATCTACAATTAATATTGTACTATTTTTCATAATCAATTTCTCCATCTCCTAAATTTGTTCTTCGTATGCTACAATTTTAAGCCAATCAATTGTATTGCAGAGGCAGTCCTCGCATCTGCCCAAATATAAAAAACAATCAATTATATTTATATTATCATTTATATAGGAATTTTATATATTATTTATGTGAATTTTATGTAAAAGGACACGATTTACCGTGCCCTTTACATTTGATGGCTGGTTTCTCTATTCCATCTAAGTACTTTTATGTTTTTATAAATTTCTAATATTTTGCTATATTTTTGATATTCATCTTCCCATAAAATATTAGGTACTTTATCAAATGCTGAAAATACTTTTTCTGCCTCCATTAAAAATACTATCTGTTCCTTTTGAGACATTTGGTCATATTCCTTTGATGCTCTATATAAACTTTCTAAAATTTGGTTTGCTTGTATAAAGTCCCAGAAGTCTTTTACATTCATTCCTGCTAATTTTATTTGCATTACAGAATAAGCAATTAATGCAAATATAATTATGATTAGTATATATACTATTATCAATAGGTTCACAGTTATTATCTCCTTATTTTTTCTGATGTTTTATATTTTAACATATATATTTTTGTTTTTCAAGAGTTTGAATTTATACAAAATGCTCATCTAGGTTACTTGCACATTCTCTTAAGAAAAATTTATCTGTTTGCCCTGCAATATAGTCTATTACTATTCTTTTTACATTTGTATTGTTTTTATATTCATCACTTTTTAAGTTTACATATTCATATAAATTTTTTTCTGAATATGGTAAATTATTTGAAATCTCTATTTTATTTTTGTAGTCCTTTTGTTCTAATTTGTTTAGATATATACCATACATTTCTGAAAATGCTTTTTCTAGTTCGTTCTTATTTTTGCATGCTTCGTCTGAACCATAGATTTTTTTATAGTTCCAGTTTCTTAAGTCTATTAATGCTTTAAAAGTACTTTTTGAAAATTGTAAATAATTTTTGTCTATACTATTTTTTATTACATCTAAAATCAAAGTATTTACTATACTTGAATTGTTGTCTCCCAATACTTCAGTAATCTGTGTTGGTATTTCTTCCCTTTTTATAACTCCAATTGTTATTGCATCTTCTATATCTCTCCCTATATATGCTATTATATCAGATAACCTTACCACACATCCTTCTAATGTCATTGATTTTATAAATTTACTATATCCCTCTATATGAAATACATTATCTAGCTCTTCTAAAAATTTATCTTTAGTTTTTTCTTTGTTTACTTCATATTTATTTAATAATAGTTCTCCATTATGTGCTAATATTCCATCTAATGTTTGTATGCTTATATTAACATCTTCAATATCTTTTAAAATTCTAACACTTTGTGCATTATGACAGAAATATCCTATATCTTCTTTTTTACAAATTTCATTTAAAAATTTCTCTCCTGTATGTCCAAAAGGAGTATGACCTATATCATGCCCTAATGCTATTGCCTCTATCAAGTCTTCATTTAATCTTAATGCCCTACCTATTGTTCTTGCAATTTTAGATACTAATTGTACATGTAAAACTCTATGTGTTATATGGTCATTATCTGTAAATGAATAAACTTGTGTCTTATCTATATATCTTGTATATCCTTGTGAATGGATTATTCTATCAATATCTCTAAAAAATGCTGGTCTAATATCAGCTTTATCTTCATTTAATCTAATACAATTATCTGCTTTACATGCATTCTCTGATAATAAAGATTCTGATTGTAACATTATAGATTTTACATCTTCAAATATGTCTTTTTCTTTCATCTTTTACTCCTTCTTGATATATAGGTTTTACGTGCCTACTCAAATTTATTGTTACTTTCAACAGGCACATGCAATGTGCCCCTACTGTTTATAATACAATTTTATTTATAATTTTCGATAATTCTTAGCTGCGTTTATGAGTCCCCTAAACAAAGGTCCTGGTCTATCAGGTCTTGACTTAAATTCTGGATGGAATTGTGCTGCTATAAAGTATGGATGATTTACATTTTCCACCATCTCAACAAGTTTTCCATCTGGTGATGTTCCTGAGATTATTAACCCATTTTCTTCTAACATTTCTCTATATTTATTGTTAAATTCATATCTATGTCTATGTCTTTCTGAAATCTCTGTCTCTCCATATAATGAATTCGCAAGGCTTCCTTCTTTTATAATACATGGATATGCTCCTAATCTCATTGTTCCACCTTTGTGTTCTATTCCAACTTGTTCTTCCATTATATGTATTAATGGATTTTTACATCTTATATCAAATTCTTCTGAGTTTACATCTTCCAATTTTAATACATTTTTTGCAAATTCTACAACGCTCATTTGCATACCTAAACATATTCCTAAAAATGGAATATTATTCTCCCTTACATATTGAATAGTATTTATCATACCTTCGATACCTCTATCTCCAAATCCCCCTGGAATTACTACTCCATGTATTCCTTCTAAAATTTGTGGTACATTTTCTTTTGTTATGGCTTCTGAATCTATAAATTTTACTTTTACCTTTACATCGTTTGCAAATCCTCCATGTTGTAAACTTTCTGCTACTGATAAGTAAGAATCTTCTAATTTTATATATTTTCCTACTATTGCAATTGTAACCTTTTCATCTCCTATTTTTCTTATGTTATTAATCATTTTTTCCCATTGTTCGTTTTCAGCTTCTTTTTTATCTAAATGTAAATGCTCACATACATCTATTGCTAGCCCTTCTTTTTCTAACATTAATGGTACTGCATATAAATTATCTGCTGTTAAATTTTGAACAACATTTTCTTTTCTAACATTACAGAATAAAGCAATTTTTGCTCTCATATCTTCTGGAACTTCTTGTTCTGAACGACATACTAAAATGTCTGGTTTTATTCCAAATGATTGTAAATCTTTAACTGAATGTTGTGTTGGTTTTGATTTCAATTCATTTGAACCATATATATATGGTAATAATGTTACATGTATATAACATACATCTTCTGGTGCTTTTTCAAGTCCAACTTGTCTTATAGCTTCTATGAATGCTAAACTTTCTATATCTCCTACTGTTCCTCCTAATTCTGTTATTACAATATCTACATCTTTATTTTCAAATGCATATATTCTGTCTTTGATTTCGTTTGTAATATGTGGTATAACTTGTACTGTTTTTCCTAAATAGTCTCCTTTTCTTTCTTTGTCTAATACTGCTTGATATATTTTTCCTGAGGTAACACTTGAGTTTCTTGTTAAGTTTACATCAGTAAACCTTTCATAATGTCCTAAATCTAAGTCTGTTTCTGCTCCATCATCTGTTACAAAAACTTCCCCATGCTCATATGGACTCATTGTTCCTGGGTCTACATTTATATATGGGTCAAATTTTTGGTTTGTTACTTTATATCCTCTATTTTTTAATAATCTTCCTAATGATGCAGCAGTTATTCCTTTTCCTAACCCTGATACTACCCCACCTGTTACAAAAATGTATTTTGTATTCATTTTTATCTCTCCTTTTTCTTATGAAATAAAAAAATAGATTAAATAAAAACTTCTTTAGGAGTTTTTTTTTAACCTATCTCTTTAAGACTTATTTATAGTATCATATATTGACAAATTATGCAATACTTTTGATTAAAAATTAATGACATTTCACGGATGACCAATGGTCTCCCTTACATATTTCATTTTAGCCATGAGTATTAGCAAATTTGTTATTTTTATCTCATAAATTTCATTGCTGCTTCTATAAATTTTTTTTTCTCAAAAACCTCTATAGGACAATTATTTTTTATAAATTCATCATCATTGTTTAATATGGCTTCTCTAACTTTTGTCGCTGAAAGTCCATTAAACTCATTTTCTCTTGAAAAAAATCTAAAATTGATTCTTTCCCTTAGTTCTTCTTCAAACCACCCCTTTATCATTTCTGGATTCTCTGAACTATAATATGAGAATTCCTTTACTCCCATATTTCCAACTACATTATAGTAAATTAATCTTCCCCATTCTTTATCATCATTGTTTTCTTCTGATGACCAGTCTGAAAGTGTAATTATTTTAATACTATCCAAATAATTCCTATTTTTAAAATATTCAGTTATAGCACTTTCTACCATTTGCTTTCTCATGTCTATAGGCATTGGGTTTCTCTCTGTTCCAAATTTATCTGCACTTCCAATCATTACCAGAACTTTATCATTTTCCTTTAATGCATTTTCAATCATCCATAAATGAGCATTATGTATTGGTTGCATTCTACTTAAAAAAACTCCTACTTTTTTCATATTTATAATTCCTCCTTTTCACTCTATATTAAAATATTTTAATTTTTTAAACAACCAATTGGAACTACATTTTTACAATTTCAATATTTTCGGTTATTTATGTGTTTATTTTTCGGTAAATTGTTGTGTTCTTTTTGGTTACTTATGCTTTTTCTTTATTTTTTATGCTTTTTATGATATACTTTTTGGCATAAGTGTTTCAATTTTCTCTGTATAATTTTAACTTTAATTACCTAGATTATACTACTTGAAGCACTTTTTTGCTATATATTTTAATAAATTATTATGAAAGGAATGAATTTTTTATGGGAGCAAAAAATCGTAGAAGAAAATCTGTTGGAAATGGTGAAGGCTCATTGTATTATAGCGAAACTTTAAAACGTTGGTTTTTTCAATTTCATTACAATGGTCAAAGAAAGACAATCCAACAGAAAAAGAATGAAAAAGTAAAGGAGTTTAAAAAAAGAGTTACTGATATAAAGTTTATGCTTAATAATGGTTCTTACTTTGAAAATGATAAAGATACTTTTATTAAAATATTGGAAAGACATATTGAGCAAAAGTATAAAGATAATTTGATAGGAGATTCTACTTATACTAGAGATTTGGGTACTAAAGAACAGATTAAAAAAACTTGTAGTAATTTTATAAATAAACCTATTTACCTTATTACTGTTGATGATATCGAAGATGCTAAGGATAATATTAGAGAATATTCTAATAATTCTATTAATAAAATTTGGAGATTGTTATATAAAACTTTTAATATTGCTTTATCAAGAAGGAAAATAACTTTTAATCCTATGAATGATGAAACTTTGAATAAACCAATTTCTAAAAAAGAAACTAAAAGAATTCATGCATTAACAATTGATGAAGAGCAAAAACTAATTGAATGTTTAAATTTACCAAATATTAATGAACAATATAAGCAAATTGTTTTATTACAACTAAATACTGGTATGAGAATTGGCGAAATTTTAGCTCTCTCTAACGATTGCATAGATTTAGAGAAAAACACTATAACTGTATATAGAACTTTAACTAAAAAAAATAATAAATATATTTTAGGTAAACATACAAAGACATATAATCGAAGAACAAATATAGACAAAGGTAAAAGAATCTTCCCTATGACCCCTGAAACACGAAAAATAATCTTAGAAGTTTTACAGAAAAAAATTACTAACTTTGATAATTTATTATTTTGGGATTACCAGAGAAATTCTTTAATTTTACCTAAAAGAATTAATGATTTTTTAGATAGTTTAAATAAAAATAATATATCTAATTATTTAAGGACTCACACACTTAGGCATACCTTTATTACTCGTTGTCAAGAAAAATCAATGGCACTAGTTGTAATTCAAGCAATGGTTGGTCATATCGAAGGTAGCTCTATAACCAGTGATACATACACTTCTGTATCTTTAGATTTCATGAAAGACGAAATTAAAAAAATTGGTTAAATTTTACTGCATTTCTATTGCTAAATTTATATTCTTAAAATATATCTTTAATAGTATAAATTATTTTACTCTAATATGAATTAAGCCTCCCTATTTTCCCATTTATTAAACTGACCCAGAAGACCATGTTCATGACTATAAACTTACAAAAACATTAATTACAGCAACATGTAAAGATAATGGTGAAGGAGTTTATACATGTGAATGTGGAGAAACAAAAACAGATGTAATTCCTGCATCAGAAGAATATCATGATTATGTAGAAATACCATCAGAAGTTGAAAATGTAAAAATTTACAAATGTAATGTTTGTGGAAATGTTAAAACTGAAATAGTTAAAGAAGAAGCTCATGATCATAATTATCTTGAAATCGAAGGTTCAAGAATAGAAGCAAAATGTACTGAAGAAGGAAAAATATTTAAACAATGTGAAGTTTGTGGAGAAAAATTAACAGAAACAATAGCTAAAATAGCTCACAAATCTTCAACAAAAGAAGGACAAGGAAAAATATTAACTGGAGCAGTATCATGTACAACAGACGGTGAAGAAGAAGTTACATGTGATGTATGTCACCAAAAATTCACAAGACCAATCTCAGCTCATAGCTATGAAAAAGTAACAGAAGTACCTGCAACATGTACAGCAGAAGGTGTAACAACATATAAATGTAAAGTATGTGGAAAAACAAAAGCAGATACAATTGAAAAAATAGACCATGATTATACAAATGCTAAAGAAGTGATACAAGCAAATTGTCAAACAGAAGGATTAACTTTAAGTGTTTGTAAAGTTTGCGGAGATGAAAAAAGAACAATCTCTAAAAAATTAAATCATACAGGAAAAGCTACAGAAGGATGGGTTGAAGTAGACGAAAAAGGAAATTATATTCTTACAGATAAATCTGGAAAATTTGATGCTTCAAAAATAGACAATACTCAAACAGCTGCAGATTGCGAACATGATTTAATAGAAGCTTTTGAATGTGATACATGTAACAAAATTCAAGTAAAAGTCATAGCTAAAAAATTAGGACATAGAATAGACTCAACTAAAGATGTTATCGTAGGATCAATTTTATGTGATGAAAAAGGAGTTCCTAAAAAGAATTCAGAAGGAAAATATGTTGTAACAAAAGGTGGAAAATCTGATTGTCAACATGCAGAAGTAAAATTATTTACATGCGCAAATGAAGGATGCAAACAAGAAGAAGTTGTAGTACTTACTGAAAAATTAGATCATACTCCAAAAGCAAATACAACAGTAGTATATGGTGCAACATGTAATAAAGAAGGAAAAAGAACATACACATGTGCAACATGTAATGAAAAAATAGAAGAAAAAACAAACGAAAAAGCATTAGGTCATAATTATGCATACGAAGCAGCAACATGTATCAAAGGAGCAGCTATAGTATGTACAAGAGGATGTGACTTAAAAGGAACTGAAGCTGGATATGATGATTTCTATGATAAAACATTAACAAAAGATCAACAAACAGCTGTAGATAAAAATACACCATTAGGACATGATTTTGTTGGAACAGTTGTTAATAAAAATAGTAAATATTATGCATTATGTAGAACTTGCGGAGAAAAAGAAGTTACTTTTGATAGCAAAGCTAACACTATTACATCTGTAGATACATTAAAAGAAGTATGGGCAGTAACTGTTGATGCTAAAACAGGAGTTATCACAGTTGGAGAAAAAGGTGAAGTAGACTCAGAAAAAACACCATTAAGTATTACAAGTGTAAAAGCAGGAGTTCATCAATCTGCTACACCACAAGCTAATAATATTACAGTATCTTCAACAGGAAAAACTGTAACAGTTACAGAAACAGCTGAAAAAGTAGGAGCAACTACAAATCCTAATGGCGAAACAAAAAAATTTTTCTGTTTAGTATTAGATTTAGGTATAGCTAAAGATAAAGTAAAAGTTAGTGCAGGAGATTACAAAATAGAAGCAGATGATTTAACATGTGTGGATCAATGGACTACATCTTCTAATGGAAACCAATTCTTAGTTTGGTTATCAGCAGAAAAATGTGGAGATAGTGGAATTACTATCACATTCAGTGATGCAGATAATGTTAAAGCTCCAATAGACATTACATTTAATTTTGTAGCAAATAATGCTTAAAATAATGTATTAACTTACTTTTGTAAATATATCTAATGAGCATAGATGAAAAACAATTTAATTTGATATAAAAAAACAAAGAGACATTAAGTCTCTTTGTTTTTTTATATGTTCGTTAAAAGATATTTACAAAAACAGGCAATGATGTTATTATATATACATATTTAAAATCAATTTATTTTAATCTTTAGGCAATTCGCCTATAATTTTCAAATTATTAAAAATTTAAGGACAAAAATTGAAAATATTACAAAATTAAAGTAGTATTAAAAATTGTAGAGAAAATGTAGGGGCACCGTTTGTGGGAATGCCCGTGAGACATGACACCACTGTGCCCAAAGAAAGAGGTAAATATGCAATATAATAAAAAAATGTATAAACGACATTCTATTAGGTTAAAGAAATGGGATTATAAAAAAGAAGGATTATATTTTATAACAATATGTATCCAAAATAGAGAATGTTTATTAGGAGAAATAATAGAAAATAAAATGGAATTAAATCAGGCAGGAAAAATAGTAGAAAAAGAATTATTAAATATACAGAGAAAATATAAAAAATCCAATATTAATATCTATCAAATAATGCCAAACCATATACATATAATATTAGAAATAGAAAAAAGAAATGCAACCACAATAGGAAATATTATACGATATTTTAAAGGACGAGTTTCCTCAAGGTCAAAAATATGCTGGCAACGAAATTATTATGAACATATTATTAGAAATGAAAGAGAATATCTTGCGATATGTAATTATATAATTAACAATCCTATAAAATGGGAAGAAAATAGTAATTATTATACATGATATTATATAGGGCACAGTGGTGTCATGTCTCACGGGCATTCCCGCAAACGGTGCCCCTACATTTTCTCTACAATTTTTAATGATAGTATTAGTTCCAATGGGTTATACATTAAGAATTGTACCAATAAATGAAAAAAATGAAAAGTAGTATAAAAAACAAAGAGACATTAAGTCTCTTTGTTTTTTTTAAATCATAGAAATTAATCTAATAGTTTCGACATTTATTGTTTAGCTGTAAGATTTCCTGAAGTATCTACACTATATGTTGCACCATCTATTTCAACTGTAGGAGCACTACCATTCCATGAAATATTTTCTATTCCTGTACAATCTGCTTCTCCACAATCTGCAATTTTATATGTTGTATTAGGAGTAACTGCTACTAATGTTTTTCCTGTTAAATCTGTTGCGTGTACATGTGCTGGTGCTGTTGACCCTTTTGAAAGTTTATTTCCATCAGTAGTATCTACATTATATCTTGTACCCTCTATTTCAACTGTAGGAGCACTACCATCCCATGAAATATTTTCTATTCCTGTACAACCTGCTACTCCACAATCTGCAATTTTATATGTTGTATTAGGAGTAACTTCTACTAATGATTTTCCTGTTAAATCTGTTGCATGTGTATGTGTTGTTGATGGTGGATTTACAGCTCCTACAGTAACCCATTCTCCACATGTTGAACAATATTTCTTTCCGTCTTCTCTAGCTTCACCAATAGGATTATGTCCTTTTTTGCTACCTAATGTCCATGTGCTATTTGCACCATCATGTTTAATTTTTGCCTTTGTTAAAGCTTCATCTATTAAAGTTATTACTGGTTGATCATTATCATTTTTACCAGTTGCTGATTCAGGAACTAATGCTTTTATTTGTGTTTCATTATAAGATGAATCACATCTTGAACATTTAACTATTCCATCAGTAGTACATGTTTCAGCTTTGTATTCATAATTATGTCCTAAATTTTTTTCTCCTGTTTCTTCAGTTATTTTTTCATTACATGTTGTACATGTATATGTTTTATATCCGTCTTCTTCACAAGTTGCTCCGAAAACTTTTTCTGATCCTGCTAATGGTGTATGAGCTAATTTTTCTGTAATTACTACTACTTTTTCTTCATCACAGTTTGCACATGTGAATACTTTTACTTCATCATGTGTACAATCAGCTTTAGCATCTTTTTTAACAACTATATATCCATCATCACCTACAACTGGTGCTCCATTTTTATACTCTATTGTTCCAATTGTAACTGGTTTTGTTGTATCTACTCTATGTCCTAATTTTTTAGCAACTACTTTTACTTGAATTTTGTTACATGTATCACATTCAAATGCTTCTATTACATCATGTTCACAATCTGCTACATCTGTTTCAGTTATTAATGAAGAATCAAAATTTCCACTTTCATCTTTAAGGATGTAATTTCCTTTTTCATCTACGTTAGCCCATCCTTTTGTAGCAGATCCTTGATGATCTAATTTTTTAGCTACTGTTCTTTTTTCTTCTCCACAAACTGTACAAACTTTTAATTTTAATCCATCATTTTCGCAAGTTGCTGGTGTTACAACTACTTCTGATGTATAAGTATGTTCAATTTTTTCACTTGTTTCTACTTTAGTTGTTCCACAAGCTTTACATTTATATGTTACTACTCCTTCTGCTGTACAAGTAGCAGCTGTTTCTGATACTTTTTCAAATTTATGAGCAGAAATTGGTCTTATAAATTTCTCTCTACAAACATCACAAGTAACTTCTTCAGCACCATCTTTAGAACAGTCTACTACACCTTCAGTAATTTTTCCTTGTCCTTCTGGTACTGATGATGTATGGTCTATTTTAGGTAATGTTTCTGTTACTATATCTCCACATACTGTACATTGTTTAAATGCCTTTCCTTCTGTTGTACATGTTGGTTCAATTTTATCGTCCTCAAGTTCTGCATATTCATGTTCATGTTCTTCATCTGTAGCAACCTCTGAATAAGTATCATTACAAATTGTACATTTGTAAATTTTAACATTAGCTACTCCTGATGCAACTTCTTGATAATCATGATATTCTTCTGATGCAGGTATTGCATCTGTTTTTGTTTCTCCACATTCACAAGTATAAACAGCTTCACCATCGCTTATGCAAGATGCTGCTATTAAAACTTTAGAGATTTCCCAAGTATGAACATGGTCTTCTGGAGCTTCTGCTCCAGCTTCTAGAGCTCCGCATACTCTACCTTCAGCCATACCATAATTTAAATAATGGTTATAAGCTCCTGCTACATCATTTCCGAATGCAGCTTGTAAGTCTGGATAATTAGCTATGTAAACTTGAACATTGAATGAGTCTGAAGCTAATCTTCCTTCGTTCATTCCATTTGTTAAGAAATGGTTGTATGCTGCTACATAATCGTCCCCGAATGCAGCTTGTAAATCTGGGTAATTTCTTATATAAGCTTTTGCATCAAATACTGGTGATGCAATTCTTCCTTCTTTGATTCCATATGTTAAGTAATGATTATATGCAGCGTTAGCGTCATTTCCGAATGCTGCTTTTAGATCTGGATAACAGTTAACATAGAAATCGCTATCAAATGCAGCATTGAATACTACGGCATTAACTGGTACGATGCTTAGTACTAATAATACTGCTACTAATAAAATAATTCTTGTTAATTTTTTTAAATTCATTTTTCTTTCTACCTCCTATTTTTTTACATAACAAAATACATTTTTAATACTTAGTAAAAAATATAGGTTTCCTCCTTTCTTGCAAAATTTACTAAAATATTTTGTTACTCCATTAGTATAGCACAAGATTATATTTTTGTGAATACTTTTTTCATAAATTTTTACATTTTTTTTGACATTTTTTTCTAGGAGTAATTTTTACCAAAATATACCATTTTTGGTATATTTTGGTATTACAGCCAATCCTTTACATTCGTAGCTTTTGAGCACTTTTTGTTTTTTTGCATTTTATGAGATATTTTTTTGTCGCTAAAAATATTTTTTCATGCTAGCTATAATTTTCTTCTCTACATTTTTATAATAAATATAAATATTAGGATTTCTGTTTTTTAATTGGCAGACACAATGTCTGCTTCCACATTTTAATATGTATTTTTATTGATATATATTATTAATTGGTATAACAAAAATATTAAAATTATAAATAATATATTGTAAAAACATTATCTTATAACGGCAAACGGACGCCCAAAGGGCGCCCCTGCATGCAATAATCTAAAAGGATATAATCCTTTTAGATTATTGCTGTTACTATTATTCCTATTGTTAATACTACAAATAAGTTTATTATATTTGATGTTAATAGATTGTTTGTGGCTTCTACTACTCCATCGACTTCATTGTTACTGTTTTTGGAGTTTTTTTGTGATTCTATAAATGTTATTAATTCTGGTAGACTTGTTATAAATCCAAGTGCTATTCCTATTACACTTTGTGGTATATTAAATTTTATACTTAGTCTTCTTACTACATTTCCTAATAGTTCACCTATTACAAATAATGCTATTCCTATTATTATTAGATATATTATGTTTTTTAATATGACATCCTTTTTTCCTTTTACCCACTTTTTTTCTTCTTCAAATTCTTTTAATTCTTTTGTTTTTGCATGTGATAGATATAATTTATGTGTATTTGTGTTTATTATATAAAATAATATAAATAGCATTATGAATATCGGTACCAAACCTATATTTATTTCTATATTAAATATGATAATACTTGCTGGAATTAGTATTGTTATTATTACCATTACAATATCAGATTTTAATGCATCATTTTTTAGTACTTTTTGATTTTTGTTTTGGCAAATGGATATAATGTATTGAATAAAGTTTATTGTGTTTGAACTTAATATGTTGAATATACTAGTGGCAAACATCCCTTGTAATGATGTGAAAAATACACTTATTACTTCTGGCATAGATGTTGCTACTCCTGATATGTCCCCTACTGCTTTTGATTCTAGATCTAATGCACTTGCAAGTTTTCTTAGTACTTTTATTAAAAAGTTTTTGGTTATTAAAACTATAAGTACTGCGTATACAATAAATTCAGTTAATTGTAATATTAGATTCATAATTAGCTCCTTTACTTTTATTTATGTAATTGTATTATACAAGAAAACACATATGTATAATATGTGTTTTTTCAGCTTTTTTTATTCAATTTTTATAAATCTAAATATTCTTTATGTTCTAAATACCAGTCTATTGTTTTTATTATTCCATCTTCAAATTTTGTTTCTGGTTCCCAACCTAACTTTTCTTTTATTTTCGTTGGATCTATTGCATATCTATAGTCATGACCTTTTCTGTCTGTTACATGTTCTATTAAGTCTTCTGATTTTCCAAGATGTTTTAGGATTAGTTTTACTATTTCTATGTTTCTTTTTTCATTATGCCCACCTATATTGTATCTTTCTCCTTTTTCTCCTTTATGGAATACTATGTCTATTGCTTTACAATGATCCTCCACATATAACCAATCTCTTATATTTCTTCCATCTCCATATACAGGTAGTTTTTCATTTTTTAGTGCTAAGCTTATCATGTGTGGTATTAATTTTTCATGATGCTGATATGCACCATAGTTGTTTGAACAGTTTGTTATGTTTACATTCATTTTAAATGTTTCATAATATGCTCTTGCTATTAAGTCTGAACTTGCTTTTGAAGCTGAATATGGACTATTAGGGTTTATTCTTGTTGTTTCTGTAAAATATCCCTCTTCCCCTAATGTTCCATATACTTCATCTGTTGATATATGTACAAATTTATTTTCGCTTCCTTCTCCCCATACTTGTTTTGCAACCTCTAATAATGTATGTGTTCCTATTACATTTGTTTGTGTAAATATAAATGGCGTTTTTATACTATTATCAACAT
This sequence comes from uncultured Clostridia bacterium, assembly GCA_948739805.1. Lineage (GTDB taxonomy): Bacteria > Bacillota > Clostridia > TANB77 > CAG-508 > CAKPSH01. The sequence continues at coordinate 58,415 of CAPYID010000005.1, forward strand.
GACTTTCTGCTGCAAAGTGTATAACTCCGTTTATGTCATTGTCTTTAAATATTTTCATTACTAAATCGAAATCACAGATGTCTCCTTTTATAAATGTAATTTTGTCTTTTATTTTGTCTAAGTTATGAAGATTTCCTGCATATGTTAGTTTGTCTAAAATTATCAAATTATATTCAGGATATTTTTTGCTAAAGTAATGTGCAAAGTTGCTTCCTATAAATCCTGCTGCTCCTGTTATTAGTATGTTTTTTTTCATTTTTTTGTTTCCTTTCATTACATTATTTCTTGCCATAGTTTATCTTTATCAGATTGAATTATGTTTGATATTCCTCCTACCTTTTCTAATGGCCATTCTATGTTTATATTTTTATCGTTCCAGATTATTCCTCCTTCATCATTTGCATGATATAAGTCATCACATTTATATGTGAATTCTGCTTCTTCTGATAATACTAAAAATCCATGAGCAAATCCCCTTGGTATAAAAAATTGTAGTCTATTTTTTTCTGTTAGTGTAACTCCATAATATTTTCCATATGTTTTAGAGTTCTTTCTTAAATCTACTGCAACATCATATACTTCGCCTTTTATAACTCTGACTAGTTTTGCTTGTGGATATTCTTTTTGAAAATGCAATCCTCTTAATACTCCTTTTACTGATTTTGATTGGTTGTCTTGTACAAATTCTGTGTCTATTCCTATTTCTTCAAAGTCTTTTTTGTTATATGTTTCCATGAAAAATCCTCTATTGTCTTCAAATATAGTTGGTTCTATTACATATAATCCTTCTATTCCTGTTTCTTTTTTCTTGAATTTTCCCATTTTTATTTCCTTTCTTTATTATGTTACAAATTATTATTTTTTACTTTAAGTGTTTTTTCGAAGCATGAGCACGGTACGCCGTGCCCCTACGTTTAATTATTTTTAAGTCATTTTATTCTATGTTTTCAGCTAGATTTTTTAGAAATTTACCATAATCTGTTTTTAATAGACTTTTTGCTAGTTCTTCTAGTTGTTCTGCTGTTATCCATCCATTTTCAAATGCGATTTCTTCTGGACAACAAATTTGAAGTCCTTGTCTTTTTTGTATTGTTTGTACAAAACTTGCTGTTTCAAGTAGTGCATCATGTGTTCCTGTATCAAACCATGCCATTCCTCTTCCTAATTTTTCTACTTTTAGTTTCTTATTTTTCATGTATATTTCGTTTACAGAGGTTATTTCTAATTCCCCTCTTGCTGATGGTTTTACATTTTTTGCTATTTCTATGACATCGTTTGTATAAAAGTATAGTCCTGGCACTGCATAGTTAGATTTTGGATTTTCTGGTTTTTCTTCTATTGATATTGCATTTCCTTGTTCATCCATTTCTACAACTCCATAGCTTCTAGGGTCTTTTACTTTATAGCCAAATATTGTAGATTCACTTTCTCTTGCATTCGCTCTTTTTAAGATTTCTTTTAAATTTCCTCCATAAAACATGTTGTCTCCTAGTATTAATACAACATTGTCTTGTCCTATAAATTTTTCTCCTATTATAAAGGCTTCTGCTAGTCCATTTGGTTTGTCTTGAATTGTGTATTCAAAGTTCATTCCCCATTTACTTCCATCACCTAATAGTTCTTTAAATGTTTCATTGTCTCTTTTTGTTGTTATTATTAATATGTCTCTTATTCCTGCTTCCATTAGTACATATAGTGGATAATATATCATTGGTTTGTCATATACTGGCATTATTTGTTTTGATATTGCTAATGTTAGTGGATATAGCCTTGTTCCACTTCCTCCTGCTAAAATTATACCTTTTCTATTTTTCATTCTTATGTCCCATTCCTTTCTAGGTTAGAAATTAGTTGGAAAAGAACCGTTACCAATTATTTTTCAACCCTTCCCTTATTATTTTGATAAATACCTTTTTAGTGCATCTTCATATGTTGGTATACTAATTCCATTTTTTAATAATTTGTCTTTTGACATTTTAGAATTTTTGGGTCTTTTTGCAGGACTTTTAAATTCTTCACTTGTTACTGGTGTTACTTTGCATTTTACGTTTTTTATTTCAAATATCTTTTTTGTAAAGTCATACCAAGTTGTATAACCTATATTTGTAGCATTATATGCTCCAAATTCTATTTTTTTGTCTATTACTTGGTGTATTATATTTGCTAAGTCTACTGCATATGTAGGACTTCCATGTTGGTCATTTACTACTTTTACCTCATCTTTTGTTTTACTTAAGTCTAACATTGTTCTTACAAAGTTTCTTCCTTCTCCATACAACCATGCTGTTCTAAAAATATAGTATTTAGAACAGTTTTCTTCTATTAATTTTTCTCCTTCAAGTTTTGTTGTTCCATATACTGCTTGTGGATTTTTTTCATCATCTTCTTTATAGTCTTCTTCTACTGGTTTATCTCCACCAAATACATAGTCTGTGCTCACATGCATTAAGATTGCACTATTTTCATTTGCTGCAATTGCTAAATTTTTTGGTCCTATTGCATTTATTTTATATGCTAGTTCTTTGTTTTCTTCTGCTTTATCTACTGCTGTGTATGCTGCACAGTTTATTATATATTCTGGTTTTGTTTTCTTTACAAATTCATTTACTTGTTCTGAGTTTGTAATGTCTAATTCTTCAACATCTGTACATATTAGTTCTTCATTTTTTAATTCTTCCTTTATTGCATTTGCAAGCATTCCATTTGAACCTGTAATTAATATTTTCATATTCTTCCCTCCTAAGTTTTTTCCTAATCTCTTTTTATTAAAGTTTTTAAATATTCTTTAATTTGTTTTCCTCTATTTTCTTGTATATTTAATACTACCATTTCTTTTACTTTTAAGTTTTGCTTTTCAATCCATACATTGAATAATCTTTCTGAAAGGAATCCATATATTCTTTTATTATATTCATCATAATTTGATATATCTATTGTCTTTTCTAGTTCATTAAATATATTAAATAACCATTTCATATAGTCATTAAATCTTTTTTTGTCCATGATAAACATATTAAAAGCATATAAACTTTCTCTTTTTAGTATTTTTTCAAATGCTTCTGTATATTCTGGATACATTTTTTCTATTATTTTTTTACATTTTCGTAAGTCTTCTATATGATGATATTTTTTATAGTGTTCTTCTATTGTTATGTCTAAGTGTACTTTGTTTGGTAAAATAATATCATTTCTTGTTAAAATTTTTTCTATATCTTTTATTTTTAATAATTGTTTTGATAATATGTTTTTAAAGAAAAATCTTCTATAATGAGTTAAGCCTACTATGTCTTCTGATGTGTTTTTCCATATCCAGTATAATGCTGTTAGTTCACAATAGTTCTTATTCTTTTTTGATATGTTGTCCCCTGTGTTGTCTTTTAAATATGGTAGTTCTTCATTTATTTCTGCACCTACTTGAATTGGTATATATCCTTCTTCTTTTTGCGTTTCTATTTTTTTATGTGTTGCTATATATATTTTTGTTTTCATGTATAGTTTTACCTTTCCTATTAATAAATGCTATAATCGCAAGCCCCCACAGATTTTCTCCTTACAGTTGAAAACTTTGGTAAGGCGAGAACAAATTAAAGAAAAATCTTTGATTTTTCTTATTTGTTCTATATTGTATTATAACAATGTTATCTTTTATTTTCAATATATATTTTAAAATAAGAAGAAAATTTGGATATTTTAAGAATTAGAATTGTATCTTTGAAGAGATAACATTTTTTTTATTTTTCCATATCTCATTCCTAGATAATCTCTAATTATTGTATAATATTTTGGTTTATTAACGTCTGCTCTTATACAACAACTTTTTATATATTGCCTTTTTCCTTTATATTTTTCTTTCATTTTTTGTAATGAATTATAAAAACTTTTGTTTTTACACCCTATAGATGCATGCCAAATACTCGCTGGAACTATATATGATTTTATGTTTTGCTCACTAGCACTTAAACATAAGTCTACTGCATAAAAGTGCCAGTTATCACAGGTTTGTTCGTCAAATTTTATTTTTTCATAAATAGTTTTACTCATTCCAAATAAACATTCATCTACTGTTATTACTTCTTCTTTTTTATCTATTTTTCCTTTTCCTGCTATTTCTTTGTTTTTACCATGTAATATTGATGTAAATACTTTTTTTTCATTTTCTTTTACTCCTGCTACTCCTAGTATTCCTTCACATTTTTTTAGCTCTTCATAAATATTTTTTAGTGAGTTTGAGTCTAAAAATTTAATGTCTTGATGAAGAAATATATAGTAATTTGATTTAGAAATGCTTGCACCATAATTTAATGCTTTTGCAGCTGATGAAAACTTATGATTACTGTTGTCTATTAATATTTTTTCACATTCGACATTTTGCTCATTATAACTTTCTAGTAATAGTTCATTTAATTGTTTTTCGTTATTATAACAACAAATTAGTGTTAAATCTATTTTTTCTTTCATTCCAGTAAGTTCCTTTCTATAACTTAATTTTTTTCTTTATAAATTTGTCTTTGATTTCTATTAGAAATTTATCTTTTAATATTAGTAGCATTGCAAAATAAGCTATTGCTCCTGTACATACTTGTACTAATATTATTATATATGATGATTGATTTTTCATAATTTTTTCTATTAATATTGCTATAATTAACATGATAATACTTGCAATTAGATTTTTCAACCCTAATTTGATAATTTCTAAAAATTTTATTTCATTTCTAACACATATAAATTGAATTGCAACTACTGTTGTTTCTGCTATTACTGTTGCTATTGATGCTCCTATTGCTTCATATTTCTTTATTAAAATGAAATTCAATATTAGATTTACTATTGCACCACATAGTACTGATATAGTAAATGATTTTTGCTTTTTTGTTGGTAATAAGTATTGATTTCCTATAACATTACTTAGACCTATCATTAAGATAATAGGGCTTATTATTTTTATTAATAAAGATACCTCTTCATATCCAGCTCCTAAAAATACTGGCACAAATCTATTTGAAATTGCTATTATACCAAATAGCATCGGAAATGCTAATAAAAAAGTAAATTTAAATGATGTTTTTATATTCATTTTTATTTCGTCGGTCTTTCCATCTGCAAATTTATTTGCAATTCTAGGTAACATTACAGTTCCTAGTGCTGTTACGATTGTAAGTAAGATTTTTATTATTTTCTGTGCTTGCTCATAATATCCGCTTTCTACTTTGTTTTCAACCATTGCACCAATCATTACTTTGTCTAATACTGTATATAATTGTATTGCAATTTGTGGTATAAATAATGCTATTACAGGTCTTAAATGTCTTAGTAATTTTAATTCTTTTATGTCTATTTTTTGTATATATTTTGGAAGATATGCCCATAAAGATATATTTCCAACTAAGTTTGAAAGTGCATATATAAGAATGTATACACTTAAATCATTTGCTGTTTTTACTAAACTAAATATACAAATTATGCTTAATACTTTTACTATTGTGTTTCTTAGTACTGTTTTCTTAAATTCTTCCATTCCTTGGAAGAACCAACTTATGTCTAAACAATTTGATATTAATTCTAATATTAAAATTTTATAGTATGAAGTATATTGTGTTCCTTTTATATACATGAAATAATAGAATATACTTACTACTATCATAGTTATTATTCTAAAAATTATAATTTCCCAAAATATGGAGCTTCTTTTCTTTTTGTCTGATTGCACATACGCTATTTCTCTTTGACCATATGTTGCTATTCCAAGTGAGCCAATAAGTACAAAATATGTTACTATTGATAATGTATAACTGTATATTCCTATGTTTTCTGCCCCTAATATTCTTGAAACATATGGTGTTGTTATTAGTGGTAAAATTATTACTAGAACCTGATAAATTAAATTATATATATAATTCTTAGCTATTTTTTTGTCTTCCATTTGCTCTCCTTTAACCTATTTCCGTTTTTACACATTCTAATGCTACTTTTATAACATTGTGCATATCATAATATTTATATTCGCCTAATCTTCCACCAAATATGACATTTTTCTCATTTTTAGCTAATTCTTTGTATTTCTCATATAATTTATTGTTTTTTTCATCATTCATTGGATAATATGGTTCATCACCTTTTACCCAATTTTTTGGATATTCCTTTGTTATTACAGTTTTTGGAGTATTAACTCCATATTCAAAATGCTTGTGTTCTATTATTCTTGTATATGGTATTTCATATTCAGTATAATTTACTACTGCATTTCCTTGGAAATTTTCTGTTTCTAAAATTTCTGTTTCAAATTTTAAGCTTCTATATTCTAGTTCACCATATTTATAATTATAGTATTCATCTATCATTCCTGTAAATATTATCTTTTCTGCAATTTTTTGATATTCTTCTCTTTTTTCAAAAAAATTACAGTTTAATCTTACTTCTATTCCTTTTAACATTTTTTCTATTATTCCGTGTATATCCTCCAATTGGAATTCCTTGATATGTGTCTCTGAAGTAATTATTATCATATATAAATCTAACTGGAAGTCTTTTTATAATAAATGCTGGTAATTCTGTTGCTTTTTTTCCCCATTGTTTTTCTGTATATCCTTTTACTAATTTTTCATAGATTGTTTTTCCTACTAAACTAATTGCTTGCTCTTCTAAGTTTTTTGGCTCTATAATTCCTGCTTGTGCTTTTTCTTCTTCTATTTTTGCTTTCGCTTCATCTGGAGTTATTACTCCCCATAGTTTGTTAAATGTGTTCATATTAAATGGCATATTGTATAACTCGCCTTTATAGACTGCAACAGGTGAATTTGTGTATCTATTAAATTCTGCAAATTGATTTATATAATCCCAAATTTCTTTGTCACTTGTATGAAAAATATGTGCTCCATATTTATGTACATTTATACCTTGAGTATTTTCTGTATAGATATTTCCAGCAATATTAGGTCTTTTATCTATGACTAAACATTTTTTTCCTTTTTTATTTGCTTCATATGCAAATATTGCTCCAAAAAGCCCTGATCCTACTATTAAATAGTCATATTCTTTCATTTTGCTATCATCCCTTCCTAAGTCACAAATTTTTTTAGTCGTCTTTTTTTATTATTGCTATAATCTTAGATAAAATTTTGTTTTCCTTTAACATATTGTCTGTTTCTTCTACTTTTTTATGTTCTCTAAGTTTAAAGTCTCCAATAACTAAACATACTATTGCTATTATGCTTTCTACAGAATACATACTTCCTGAACAACATAGTGTAAAAATAGTAGCATAAATTAGCCATTCATCTTCTATTTTCTTTCCTTTTAGATATTTTATTATTGCATATGTCATTATTATAAAGAATGGTATTCCTAATTGATATATGATGTCTATATATCCATTGTGTGAAAATGTTTCTACTACATATCCTTTATATTCCAATCCTGCTGGTATTCTAAGCATTGCACCTAGTCCATGTCCTATTAATATTCCTTTTATACTATTAAATGAGTTTACTAAATAATATAAAGATGAATATGTTCTAGCTGTTGAAGAAGCATCTTTGAACACATATATACCTAAAGTGCTCATAATTGCTAATGTTATTAGTGGTAATAGTATTATTCCTATTTTTGTTAGTTTCATTAATGGTTTATTGTTTTTAAATAATTTGAATGCTATATATATAGCAATATAATATGCAAATACTACCCAACCACTCCTAGAATATGTGAAGAATATGTTAAATAGTGTTAATACCGTTATAGTAAATTTTTTGTCTTTGTCTAAATTGCCAAAAGTCATGGCATAAAAATATGCTATTGTTAAAAATATTGCATATGCTGATGGTTCATAAAATGTTGTGTATATCCTTATATCCTTTGTCCAACCAGAATAGCTTTCAAAAAGCCCTCTTGCTCCATAAGATGGATTATTGTTGAATATATTAAAGAACATTGGCATTTGTAGTTTACTTGCTATTAATTGATATACTCCATATCCTGTTAATATTATTAGAGCAAAATAAAATACCTTATTGAAAAATTCCTTTTGATTCATCTCTTGTATCTTTTCCATGTATTTAATACTTGTCCAACCAATAAATAAAATCATCGAATATCTGCCTATTTGTAAAAAGTTAAATGCTTTATTTAATAGTTGTGATATAACTACAAATAAAACTATAGATGCTACAATTATTGTAGATTTTTTATCTATTTTTTGGTACATTCTATGTTTTATAAATATATATATTAAAAAGATAGTTATTGCTGCAATACCAAATTCTTTGGTATTTATAATAGCAAAATTTTGAAGGAAAAGTAATATTATAAAAATTATTATTTCTAGCTTTTGTTTTTGTTTACTCTTTTCCATTTTTAATAAACTTTCTCCCTTCTATTATTCCTTTTTTTAGTGCTTTTAAACTTTCTCCTTTGTGCTTTAACTTATATTTTATTCCTACTATAATTCTTGTCGAATAGAAAAATAATTTTGTTAATATTCCATAGCATTTATATTTATTTATAAAAATAATTCTATTTCTTGTGTTCCATTCTATTGCAAATGGACTTTCTCCTCCACCTGATGCAGCACTTTCTTTGTGGTATATTATAGAACTTAAACAAACTCCAATTTTATACCCTTTTTGTTGTACTTTTGCACAAAAATCTACATCTTCATAATACATAAAGTATTCCTCTGGTAAGAAACCAATTTCTTCTACTAGACTTGTTTTCATTAACATACAGCAACCAGTTACAAATTTGGTATAAGTAAATTCTTGATTAGCCTCTTTATATTCTTTCCCTTTTCCATAAATAACAGCTGTACCTTTGAAATAGTCTATTTCTCCTCCACAACAGTTTATTAAGTTTTTATTATCCCAGTACATTATCCTTGCTGATATTATTTCAATGTCAGTATGTTTTTTTAGTTCAAGGAACATTTTATTAATACTATTTTTTGTGATTATTGTATCATTATTTAAGAGTAGTATATATTCTGATTTGTTTTTTATTGCATATTTAATTCCTATATTATTTCCTGCTGAAAATCCTGCATTTTCACTTGCTTGTATTAGTGTTATTCCTTCTATTTTTTTTAGTTCTGATAATGATTCATTTGTTGATTTGTTATCTACAACTACTATTTCATATATAAAATTATTTTCACTTGTATTTTGTTTTATACTATTTATACATTCTATTGTATCCTTATAATTGTTATAATTCAATAGAATTATCATTATTTTTTCCATTTTTTTATTTTTTCCTTCATAATTTATTATAAAATGCCATTATTTCTTCTATATATCTTTGTTCTGAAAATGGCTTTTTCCAGTATAAATTATAGGCATTTTTGCTCATTTCTTGTACTAGCTTATTATCTTCTAATATTTTTAGTTTTTCATATAAATCTTCTACATTTCCATTTTCATATTTTAAACCATTTATATTGTCTGTTATATATGTGGCTGTTGCACTTTTGTCTCCTACTATTACTGGCACTCCTAATGATAATGCTTCTATTGCTGTCATTCCCATTGTTTCATACCATAGTGATGTAAATACTAATGCTTTACTTTCTTTTAAAATATTTTTTATTTCTTCTTTTGTTTTCCAACCTACAAATTTTAAGTTTTTATATTTTTGTTCTAACTCATTTTTTAGTGGTCCATCTCCAATAACTGTTCCATTTTTGTTTAGCCTTGTTACACTTTCACAGAATAAGTCTACTCCTTTTTCTTTTGATAATCTTCCTACATATACTAATATGTCTTTTTTATCTAAGTTTCTTTCTTCTTTTTCATATCCTGCTGGATTGTTAATAACTGTAGAGTTCCATTTTTTTATAAGTGAATTTTTTAAAATGTCTTTACTAAATTCTGATACATATATAGCATTTGCTTCTATTTTTTTTATTATTCCATTTTGCACCTTCTGTCTAAGTATTCTATATAGTTTTATGATATAGTTTCTAGAATCACAATTGCATTTTATACATTTTAAAGATAATGGTTTTAAGTTACAAATTCTATTTTCTTTATAATTGAAAAATCCTCCATTTGGGCATTGCATAAAGTATTCATGTATTGTTACTACTATTTTAAAGTTTAAATCATTTGCTATTTTAAATATACTACTAGATAATGCTTTCGTCCATCCATGTATATGTATTATTGTTGTTTTATTATCTAATGTCATAAGTAGTTTTTTTAGTTCTTTTTTCGCTTTTATATTATAACTTCCATTTATACAACCTAATATTTTGTTTTTTTCTTTTAATGATTCTTTCTGATTTGTTGTTATATATTCTATTCCTTTAATATTTTCTTCTGGTTTATTAACAGCTGAAAAGAAATAAACTTTAAGTCCTTTTCCTAATAACAATTTTGCAGTGTCTATGGCTACTTTACTTGCTCCACCTTGAGTGTAGTTAAAATCGTTGATAATTACAACTGTTTTTATTTGCATTTTTTAGATTGCTCCTTTCAAAGGATATAAGGGTACATTGGTGTCAAATTGAAAAAGAATTATTATTTGGCTAGGTAAACGAAATTGAAATCAATGCGGTGTACTGCTGTACGTTGATTTGATTTCAATTGAAGTTTAACAACGCCAAATGATGATTATCTTTCAATTTGGCCTATTTTCATGCCTATAAATCTTGCCATCATATTAGGTAACCATTTTATTATTACTTTCCCATTTTTATCCTTTATTGCTCTTTTTAAGATATAGAATGCTAAATCTCCTCCTGCACTATTTACTTTATATTTGTTTAAATAGCTATTTTCTTTAAAAAATTTTCCTGTTTCATAATATCTATCATATTGTTGTTTTAGTGTAAAATTATGTGAATGAATAATTTCTGAGTCTGCACAATACTTTATTTTATATCCATTTGTGATTAATTTATACGCAATATACATATCTTCACTTATTGATAAGTTTTTGTTATCATATCCATTTAGTTTTACAAATGTTTCTCTCTTTATTGCTGATGATGCATCAGAAAAGAAAAATGCTCTTAAACCTAATTTTTCTATATCATCTTTAGAAACTATTTTTGAGTTTTCAGGATAATTCTTTTCTCTTGTGTATTTTTCCATAGAATTATTTGTGCAAATTTGCCTACTATAGCAGGCTTCTGCTTCGCTATTTTCAATTGGTTTTATTAGTTTTTCTAACCAGTCTTTTTTTTCTATAATTACGTCTTGAGTCACAAATACAACTATATCTGCTTTGCTTTCAAATGCTTCCTTTTCTCTTGTTAGACTATGAGAAAAGTCTTTTGCTTGTATTGCTTTATAGATACAGTTCAACTTTTTCACTTTTTCTTCTGTTTTGTCTTTTCCTTTGGTTACTACATATCGTATGTTTCCTATTTTTACATTTTCTTGCATTTCTAATGATTTATGCAGTTTTTCTACATATTTCTCTGCATTATATAGAGGACATATTATATCTACAACCATTTTTGCTATCATTCCTTCCTAAGGCATAACCTTGGTTGGAAAAGATTTATTACAATTATTTTTCAACCTTCTTGCCTTTAGTTTGTTTTTGTAATATTCTATTGTATTATATATAAAAATAAGGATAAAAGTCAATGGTTTTGTATTTTTTATGGAATTTTCTGTATTAATTTTTATATTAACAAATAAAAATGCAAATATATAAATATTTCTTTGTATCTCAGTTGCCTACATATATTAGAAATTCTAATGAAATATTATGAGCCTCTTTCACTTAGTCCTCATTACATTCGACGTGAACAACCATCATAATATTTCAAAAGAATTTCTACATATATTTCAGTCAAATTCGATACTTCATAAATATTTATATATCTGCATTTTCAATATTACTATAATCTTTAGGTTGGAAAATAATTGTTATTTGGCTAGGCAAATGAGATTGAAATCAATGAGGCGTACTGTTGTACGTTGATTTGATTTCAATCGAAATTTAACAACGCCAAATGGCAATTATTTTTCAACCTCATACAGCCCCTTTTTTGTTTAAAACAGCTGTTATAGTTTTTAATAAAATTTTCATGTCTCCCCAAAATGAATTCTTTTTGTAATATTCCATATCTAATTTTACTCTTTCTTCAAAACTTATGTTGCTTCTTCCTGATACTTGCCATAAACCTGTTAATCCTGGTGTCATTTCTATTATTTTATAATAGTCTTTACCAATATCTTTCTTCTCTCTTTTTAAATATGGTCTTGGTCCAACTAAACTCATTTCTCCTTTTAGTATGTTTATGAATTGTGGGAATTCATCTAAACTAGTTTTTCTGAGAAATTTTCCTATTTTGGTAACTCTAGGATCGTCTTTTATTTTTTTGTTAAGTTCATATTCGTTTCTTAGGTCTTCATTTTCTATTAATAGTTTTTCTAGCTCTTCTTCTGCTCCTATTATCATTGTCCTGAACTTATACATTTTAAATATTTTTCCGTCTTTTCCTATCCTGTTTTGAACAAAAAATATTGATGCTTTATCTTTTGTAAATATATTTGCGATTTTGATTATTAGCATTAATGGTATTAGTATTATCATTCCTATTATACCAGCTATTATATCTACTGCTCGCTTCATTATTTTACTGATACTTTTTGTTTTCATACTTACATTAACAGTTCTATTAATACATACTGTTGTTGTATCATTTATATTCACTGCTTTGTCCTCCTAGTTTTTATTCTTCTATCCCACCTTTAAAGTATAGGGTTGTTCTGCAAATTTTTCATGCTTTTTCTACTTTATTCCTGTTTTGGTCATAAGATTATCACTAATCTTATGACTACTTTATATTTAGAAACCCTGCAAAATTTGCTTTGCAAATTTTTCATGCTTTTTCTACTTTATTCCTGTTTTGGTCATAAGATTATCA
>CAPYID010000005.1:71389-83342 GCA_948739805.1 uncultured Clostridia bacterium
GACTAATCTTCTTTAATGAACTTGATACTTTATATTCTTCTTCGCCAAATAGTTCTTGGTGTAGTTTTACTACGTTTTCTTCTAAGTTTCTTGGTGCTAGGTAATATACTTCTGCTGGTTGATAGTCTGACCAGTTGTATGGGAAGCCTTCACTTTTTGTGATGTTGTATTGTGTCATTCCTGTTGCTAGTCCTAAAATTTCTGGTGTGCTTATTGTCGTTTTTACTTTTGGCAGTACTTTGTCTATTAATCCATTTAATTGTACTGCATTCATTTTCTTTACTTTGTCAAATGTTTTCATTAATACTTCTCTTTGTCTTTCTGCTCTGTTTATATCTGTTCCTACATATCTTATTCTAGCATATGCTAGTGCTTGTATACCATCTAGTTTTTGTTTTCCTGCTTTTGGTATATTTGATGATTTTATTCCTGTTACTTTTATGTTTTCTTGAATATATCCATTTATCCATTGCATGTCTGCTTTTCCTACGTCTATTTCTATTCCTCCAACATAGTTTATTACATCTGCTACAACTTCAAAGTTTATTGCTACATATTCTGATATGTCTAAGTCTAGGTTTTTATTTAATACACTGACTGTTTTTTCTGGTCCACTTTTTCTATATATGTCTGTTAGTTTTGTGTATTTATTATCTTCGTAACATAGATATGAGTCTCTATATACTGATACCATTTTTACTTCTTTTGTTTTTTTGTTTAGACTGACTATCATTATAGTGTCACTTCCTGAGTTTTGGTCATATTCATTGCTTCTTGCATCTATTCCAAAGAGTGCTACATTTAGATATCCTTCGTTTTCTACTCCTTCATTTATTTCAACATTATCTAATCCTTTTTCTTCATAGTCTATTTTAGATAATTTATTAACTACATATCCTATTAATACTCCTACCATTACTACTATAAGTATTATTAGTAATAGTATAATCCTTACAAGTATTTTTAAAAATTTATTTTTCTTTTTTTTCTTTTTTGTGTTTTTTCTTTTTCTTTTTATTCCTTCGTTTTCATAATCATATTCTTTATCCATTGTTATATCATTCCTTTTTTTGCCCAAAATTTGGTTATTTTTCATTTATTTTTTACATTATATATTATATTTTATTTTTTATCAACTTTTTTTGTGTTTTTTCATCAAAAAATCACAATTAATTTTTACATTTTTTCTGGCATTTCTATTCCTAATAGGTTTGCTCCTATTTTCAGAATGTTTCCTACCATATATGTTAGATATATTCTTGCATTTTTCTTTTCTATATCTTCTACTAAAATCTTGTTTAAATTGTAATATGAACTATATGCTTGGGCAATGTTTATTAAGTATCGTGATAGTATTGATGGCTCATTTTTGCTTATAACATTTTCTAGTATATTTTCAAATTTGTATACTAGTTTGATGATTTTTATTGCATCATTATCTTGTAATTTTTCTACATTTATTTCTTTACTTGTTGGTAGTTTTTCTATATTTTCTAATATGCTTTTTGTTCTTACATACATATATTGAATATATGGTCCTGTTTCTCCTTGGAAGTTTAATATTGTATCCCAGTCAAATATTTCATCTTTTATTCTACTGTTTGATAAGTCATTAAATATAACTGCTCCTATACCAATTTTTTTTGCTATCTCTTCTTTGTTTTCAAGATTTGGATTTTTTTCTTCTATTATGGCTTTTGCTCTTGATATTGCTTCATTTAGTAATTCCTCTAGTTTTATTACATTTCCTTCTCTTGTTGACATTTTTCCTGTTTTTAGTAATACCATTCCAAATGCTACATGTTCTAATGATTTTGTGTATTTTTCGTCTATTCCTAAAAGTTTTGCTGTTTCAAATACTTGTTTAAAGTGTAAATTCTGTTCATATGATGTTACATATAGTGCTTTATCAAAGTTATATGTTCGTGCTCTATACATTATAGCTGCTAAGTCTCTTGTGGCATATGTTGAAGAACCATTTGTTTTTTCTATTATTATTGGTGTATTTATACCTGCTTTTTCTAAATTTACGATTTTTGCTCCTTCTGATTCTTCTAATTTTCTTGATTGTTTTAATATTTCTATGACTTCTGGCATTTTGTCTGTATAAAATGCTTCTCCATTCCAAGAATCAAAACTACTTCCTAATAAATCATACACTTTTTGGAATTCTTTTAAACTTAAATTTTTAAATTTTTCCCATAGTTCTGTACAGTATTTATCTCCTTCTTCTAATTTCTTGAAATTATTTCTACATTCATTTAATACATTTTCATCTTCTTTGCATAGATTGTTTATTCTTACATAAATTTCTGTTAATTTTTCTATTGGATTTTCGTTTAAGTCATATTCTTTCCCCCATAATTTATATCCTTGTATCATTTTTCCAAATTGTGTTCCATAGTCTCCTAAATGATTTATTCCAATTACATTATAACCTAAATATTTGTATATATTATATAATGCTCCTCCAATTACTGTTGAACGTAAATGTCCTATGTGAAATGGTTTTGCTATATTTGGTGCAGAATAATCTATTACAATGTTTTTTTCTTTTCCTATATTAGATTTTCCATATTTTGAATTTTTACTCTCAATTTCTTCTAAAACATTTTTAATTAATGTAGTTTTATTTATATAAAAGTTTAGATATCCTCCAATAGTTTCCATTTTTTCTATTATTTCTTCATTAATTTTTATGTTTTCTTTTATTTCACTTGCTATTATTACTGGTGCTTTTTTTAATGTTTTTGCTAGTTTAAAACATGGGAATGCATAGTCTCCCATTTTATCATCTGGTGGTATTTCTATATATTCTGCTATTTCCTCTTCACTTATTTTTGTACATTCACTTATCATTTTTGCTACTTCTTTTTTAAAATTTATCATTTTTAATATCATTCCTTTTTATCTATTTTTCTTACGTAGTTACGTAAAATATAAAATATTATAGCATAATGATTTATATTAGGCAAATAAATTTAATTGACAAAACAAAAAAACGACATAACCTGGTATATCACCAAGTTATGCCATTTGTGGAAGTGTCCTCAGTCAACGTATTGCTTTACCCTTAGAATTATTCTTACCAATTTATTTGGAAAAGGTATTATCTCTGCTGTTTTGTTATTTTTTTTCTGTCTTTCATTTTTTCTCTTTTGCATGCTTTCTCTTATCTCTTGCATTTTTCTTTCTCGTCTTATCTTTATAATAATCGCTTTATATAATTTCATTACCATATAAAGCAATATTATTGACAACACAAAGCCCATTATATTGGGACTTGCTGGATTTATATATGTATTCACTGTCTCAATAATTAAGATAGTGAATACTAATATTGTTATCAATAATGTAATCACGAGATAATTTTCTAAGGTACTTTCCACTCTTTTGTATAAGTTTTTGATCCGCTCCATATTTGCCTCCATTACAGTTAAAATAGAATTTATATATAAATTCTTTTTAACTTTTTTCCAACTTTTTGCATCTGTTATTATTATATCACTTTTTCATTTATAATGCAAATTGTCAATTTTTACTCCTAGAGTTATTTCATTAATTGTTACATGGTTACAGTATTGATAATTAATATGCATAGAGATTTCGTAAAGACAATCGTTGTTTTTCCATTAACGCTAAAAGAGACGATTTTATTAATCGCCTCTTAAAATTTTTTTTAATCTCCTAAAGATATTCCTATATTTCTTGCTGTTTTTACCAAGTCATGATCCATTGTTACTCTTCTTATATTACTGTTTTCTGTATTTCCTGATACTGCTCCAATTTCTTTGTTGTTTCCTACGACATCTTCTAATGATACTGAGTCTAATTTCCCATTCTTTAATACTGCTAGTACTCCAAATTTTCCTTGTAATGCAAGTTCCATTGCTTTTGAACCATATTTTGTTGATAGTACTCTATCATATGCTGTTGGTGTTCCTCCTCTTTGCATATATCCTAATGTTGTGTTTCTTGATTCTAATCCAGTTAATCCTTCTAGTTGTTTTGCTACTGTTTCTCCAACTCCACCAAGTTTTGTGTTATCAACACCTGTTCCATTATCTCTTACACCTTTTACTGTTATTTCTCCATTTAATGGTTTGGCTCCTTCTGCTACTACTACTAAACTAAATCTTTTTCCCATTGCTATTCTAGATTTTATTTTTTCTGCTACTTTGTTTAAATCATATGGTATTTCTGGTATTAAGGCAACGTCTGCTCCTCCTGCTATTGATGCTTCTAGTGCGATCCATCCAGCATATCTTCCCATAACTTCTAATACCATTATTCTATGATGTGTTTCTCCTGTTGAGTGTAATCTATCAAGTGCTTCCATTGCAACTGATACTGCTGTATTATACCCAAATGTAATGTCTGTACATGCTACATCATTATCTATTGTTTTTGGTACTCCTATTACATTGATTCCTTTTAATGAAAAGTCTCTGGCGGATTTTTGTGTTCCATCTCCTCCTAATGTAAATACACAGTCAAACCCTGCGTCTTTAACATTTTGAACACATATGTCTGATAAGTCTTTATATAATGTTTGTCCATTTTCTTCTACTTTATAATGGAATACATTTGAGTTTGTTGATGAACCTATGATTGAACCACCTTTGTGTAAAATCCCTGATGCAGTATTGGCTGATTCAAGTTTTATATAATTGTTTTCTAATAAACCTTTATACCCTTCTATGTATCCATAGCATTCTACTCCGTTATTTTCTGCTGTTTTTACAATTCCTCTTATTACAGCATTGAATCCTGCTACATCTCCACCATTTGCTAAAATTGCTACCTTTTTCATTTTTTATCATTTCCCTTCTATTTACCCTATATGGTCTCTTTTTTTATTATTATATCAATTTTCAAAAAAAATACAATATTTTTTTAATTTTTTATAACAATTTTATGATATATTATCTTTAACATGGACGCCTAGTAAAATTTGTTTTACAAATTTTTCATGTTTCGTTCAAAAAAATATAAAAATAAGAAATTTTTATTTTTACATTTTTTCTCACTGCACCGAGGGCGCCCCTACATTAATATACAATATTTTATAATAAATACAAATATTTAAATATATACTTTCATTAATTTCATATTTCCATTTATTGTATATTCTCCTAGTTCTGCTGGAATTAAGAATACACTTCCTATTTGAATGTCTTTTTCAAAGTTATTTGTTTTAACTTTTCCTGTTCCTTCTAAAACTATATATGCTGTAAATGTGTCTATATTTGAGTATTCTATAATATTATTTTTTGTATTAATTAGGTCTATATTAAAGTTATTAGAATTATATATATTTATTGTGTTCTCAAATTTACTATAGTTATATACTTCTGTTTTATTGTCTAATTTTATTACTTCAAGGGCTTTTTCTGTGTGTAATTGTCTTGGCTTTCCGTCTAATCCAATTCTGTTCCAATCATATACTCTATATGTAACATCACTACTTTGCTGAATTTCGCATAATATCATTCCTCCACATATAGCATGAATTGTACCTGCTTGTATTGATATAAAGTCACCTTTTTTTACATTAACATATTTTACATTGTTTTCAATATCTTTTATTGATTCTTTCAGATTTTCCTGATTTATATTTTCTTTGAAACCATAAACAATTTTTGCGTTCTTTGTACAGTCCATTATGTACCAAACTTCATTTTTACCTGAGTCGTTTTCGTATTTTCTTGCATATTCATCGTCTGGATGTACTTGTATTGATAAGTTCTCCTTTGCGTCTATAAATTTTACTAGTATTGGAAATCTTTCCATTTCTACACATTTGTTACCGAAAATTTCTTTTCTTTTACTTTTATCGTTAAATAACTCATATAGGTTTTCATTATTAAATGCTTCGTTTAATATTTGGCTTATTCCATTACTATGTGCAGATATTTCCCAACTTTCTCCTATATTTTCTTCTTCTATTTTTCTACTTAGGAAACTTTTTATATTGTTTCCTCCCCAGACTACTTGCTTATAGATTGGCTTAAAAAATATTGGTTCTAGCATATTATCGCTTCCTTTTAATATTTTTGATTTTATGTTAATTGTAAAAAGATACAGTGGTTATTCTGTTAATTTTAATACCTCTGCTTTTAATGTTTCTGCTTGTTGTTTTGAGTCTTCTAGGCTATTTCCTTTTACACCTATATAGAATTTTATTTTTGGTTCTGTTCCTGAAGGTCTTGCACAACACCATGCATCATTTGATAATTCATAGTATAATACATTTGATGTTGGTAAGTCTATTTTTGAGGTATTTCCTGTCATCATTTCTTTTCTTTCTTGAATTCTATAATCTCTTACTGCTATTACATCCCATGTGCCAATTCTTACAGGTGGATTGTTTCTCATTTTTGACATCATATTTTGTATTTTTGTTGCTCCATCTGCTCCTTTTAGTGTAATGCTTGCTAAGTCTTCTCGATAATATCCATATTTATTATATATGTTTATCATTTGATCCCATAGAGTTAGCCCTTGTTTTTTGTAATATGCTACTGCTTCACAAAGTGCCATTACTGCTACTATGGCATCTTTATCTCTTGCATGTGTACCTACTAGACATCCATAGCTTTCTTCATATCCAAATATGTATTCATATTTATGATTTTGCTCAAAGACTCTTATTTGTTCTCCTATATATTTAAAACCTGTTAGTACTTCTATTAATTCTATATTATATTCTTTAACCATTTGGTTAGCCATATTAGATGATACTATAGTTTTGATAAGTGCACCATTTTGTGGAAGTAGTCCTTTTTCCTTTCTTTGATTTAACTGATATTCAGCAATTAATAGTCCTGACATATTTCCTGTGAATGCTTTGTATTCTCCAGTTTTAGCATCTTTTGCATATACTCCTAGTCTATCTGCATCTGGATCTGTTGCTAAAACTATGTCTGCATCTACCTCTTTTGCTAGTTTTAATGCTAATTCAAATGCCTTTGGATCTTCTGGGTTTGGATATGCTAATGTTGTAAATTCTCCATCTGGCATTTCTTGCTCTGGAACAACATAGACATTTTCAAATCCTAATTCATCTAAAATCCTTCTTGCTGGTAAGTTTCCTGTACCATTAAATGGTGTGTATACAATTTTTATATCTTTTGCCACTTCTTTTATAATTCCTGGATTTAATACAAGTTTGTGCAATTCTTCCATGTATCTATCATCAATTTCTTTTCCAATTATGTTGAATAATCCTTTATCTTTTGCTTGTTCTTCTGATATCAATTTTATTTCTGAATAATCTTCTATATTATTTACTTCTGTAATTATGTGTTTGTCTTTTGGTGATATTATTTGTGCACCGTCTGACCAGTATACTTTATATCCATTGTATTCTGGTGGATTATGGCTTGCTGTTATTACTATTCCTGCAATACAACCTAGCTCTCTTACTGCAAATGATAATTCTGGAGTTGGTCTTAATGAATCGAATAAATATGTTTTTATCCCATTAGCATTTAATATTAATGCTACACGTTTACTAAATTCTGGAGACATTCTTCTTGAATCATATGCAATGGCTACTCCTTGTTTTTCCCCTTTTTCCTTTATTATAAAATTAGCTAGTCCTTGAGTTGCTTTTCCTACTGTATAATAATTCATTCTGTTTGTTCCAGCACCTATTATTCCTCTAAGTCCTGCAGTTCCAAATTCTAAATCTTTATAAAATCTGTCTTTTATCTCTTCATCATTGCCTTTTATATTAGCTAATTCTTCTTTTGTTCGTACATCAAACATTTCATTGTTTAGCCATTGTTCATACTTCTCAAGATACTCCATTTTTACCACTCCTTTTTATATCATAGTATTTACATATATATTTTTATCATATTTTTGTGTTTTTGTAAATATTTTTACAATGATTTCATGATGTCTTTTAAATTTAATTGTATATTTTTCATTCCATTATATTCATTTATTTCTAATGAACCTACTGCATCTACTTTATCTCCTATTTTATATTCAATGGCTTTTTCTCCCATATTAAATCCAATACAATTAATTTGCATGTTTTCATCTCTTAAGTTTACTTTTAGGTGTTTTCCTTCTGTTAGTGCTCGTATTGAATCTATTTTTAGATTTTTAAAGCAGAAATTTGGCATTTTATTAACTTCTCCAAATGGTTCTAATAAGCCCAATTCCTCAACTGTTTTTAGATTTATGTCTTTTAAATTAGCTATTACATCTATCATTATTATTTGCTTTATCTCTTTTATATTTTTTGTTTTTAGGTATTTGTTTATTTCTTCTTTAAAGTCTTTGAAATTGCTTTTATTTATGCTTAATCCTATTGCCATAGCATGTCCACCAAATTTTTCTAATTTGTTACTACATTTTAGTACTGCTTCATGCAAATCTATTCCTGATATACTTCTACCAGATCCTTTGCCATCTTCTCCTTCAAATCCAATTAATATGCTTGGTTTATAATATGTTTCTGTAATTTTTGAAGATACTATTCCTGTTACACCATGATGCCAACCATTACCTCCCAGAATTATAGCAGGATTTTCTTTTTCTTTTTCATCTATCTGTTTTATAGCTTCTACAAATATCTCTTTTTCCTTTTCTTGTCTTTCTTTATTATATTCATTCAAGTCTTCTGCTAATTTTAACACTTCTTCTCTATCTTCTGATAATAGCAATTGTAGTGCTTTTTTTTCAAATCCCATTCTACCACATGCATTTATTCTTGGCGCAATTCCAAATGAAATTGTATTAGAGTCTGCTGTTTTATATCCTGATAATATTAATAAAGTTCTTAATCCCAGATTTTTAGTTACATTAACTAATTTTAAACCTAGTTTTGCTATAACCCTATTTTCATCTATTAGTGGGACTATATCTGATATTGTTCCTAAACACACTAAGTCTAAGTACTTTAAGTATTCTTTTTCGTTTAGACCTAATTTTATACTTATTGCTTGTATCAGTTTAAATACAACTCCTACTCCTGCTAATTGATTAAATGGATATTTATTACCTTCGATTTTAGCGTCTATTATTGCATATGCTTCTGGTAAAATATCAGCTGGTTCGTGATGGTCTGTAATTATTGTTTCGATTCCTAATGATTTCGCAAATTCAATTTCTCCTACTGCTGTAATACCACAGTCAACTGTAATCATTAGTTGTATATCTTTTTTTGCAATTTCTTCTATTGCCTGTTTATTTAAGCCATATCCTTCTTTTAGTCTATTAGGTATATGATATTCTGCTTCTAGTCCTCTTTCTTTTAAAAATTTCTTTAATACAGTAGTACTTGTTATTCCATCTACATCATAGTCTCCATATATTAATACCTTTTCTTTATTTTCTATTCCCTCTATTATTCTATTAACAGCTTTTTCCATGTTTGGCATTAAAAATGGGTCATAAAAATTATTTCTTTTTGGATTTAAGAAAATACCTATTTTTTCATCTTCTACTATCCCTTTATTTATTAGTATCTGTGCTAATAATTTACTTATATTAAACTTTTTAGAGATTTCTTCTGCTAATAGATTATTAGCTTCATAATACTGCCAACTCTTATTCATACTGATTCCTTTCTTTTTTAGAACGGACGAGCAATGCTCGCCCTTATACTATTTCTTTGAAGAATAAAAAGAATTTTTATTTCTTGTTATTAAATCAAATCTTGTACCGCTTCTCCTAATATCTTATTTATATCTGATAACATTGTATTAAATTTTAGCTCTACATCTAAATATTTCTTTGTTATGTCATTTTGAATTAATTCTAAATATATTCTTTGTAAGGTTTCTACTTGTTCTTGGCTAGGTTCTTTTCCTTGCATTGTTGCTATTTGGGTTTCATATCTTGCTCTTTCAAAATTATCCAATTTATCTTTTAATTCAAAATTTTCTTTTATCTGTTCTTTCATTTGTTTGTACTCTAAATATTCTTCTGATTCTTTTATTTCTTTTGCTAATTGCTTAACTGTATCATATATATTCATATTTAATTTCATTCCTTTCTAAGGCACAAACTTAGGTTGGAAAAGAACTGTTATTTGGCTAGGCAAACGATGTTGAAATCAATGAGGCATACTTCCAAATTTTACTAGTCTTATTCACAAAAATATCAAAATAGGAAATTGAATTTTCCTATTTTGATATTTTTACTCATTTCGCTCATTCTCTTACATAGTTAAAATAAATTTTTTGCTATGCATAAGTCTCTTGCTTGATAAAGTTTATTAAGTTTGATTGTCTTACTTTTTTTGTTTTTTTAGCACGTTCTTGCTCTATTTCTCTTGCTTGCTTTTCTGCTACTGTTTCACAGATTGATTTTTGATATATAAAGTGTGTATCTTGCGCAATTTTCGTCCAGTTATATGTTTCTTTTACTTTGTTTCTACCGTTTTGCGCAATATTATATGCTAGTTGATAATCAAATAACAGTGCTAAGATTGAGTCTGCTATTGAATTAGGATTTCCTGCATAACTTTTCATTCCTGTTACACCATGTTCTACAATTTCGTTTAATCCTCCTACATCTGAAACAACAATTGGAGTTCCTGCATACATTCCTTCTATTGCTACTAATCCAAAAGGTTCATAAGTACTTGGAAATACTGCTATATCTGCACATCTATACATTGTATATAATTCTTTTGGTGTTAATTGACCAGTAAAATATACTTTATCTGATATTCCTAAGTAGTTTGCTTTTGCTTTTAATTCATTTAGCATTCCACCTTTTCCTGCTATTATAAATTTCGCATCATGATATCCATTCAAAATTTTGGGTGCTGCATCTATTAAATATTGAAAACCTTTTTCATATACTAGTCTTCCTGCACACATAATTATTTTTTCATTGTCTCTTGCATATTTTCTCCTAAATTCGTAATTTCTTTCTATTCCATTATAAATATTTAAGTTTATGCCATTTGGTACAACATTAATTTTTTCAAATGGTAATCCAAATAGTCTTTGTACTTCGTTTTTCATGTAGTTACTATTGACTATTACTTCTGATGCTTCATATGTTAACATCCATTCTGTATCATTTATATATCTTTGTTGTTCGTCTCTTATTCCTCCATTTCTGCCTGATTCTGTTGCATGAATTGTTGCTACTAATGGAATATTATATGATGATTTTAATGTTTTTGCTACATTTGCAACTAGCCAGTCATGTGCATGTATTACATCGAATTTTCCTTTTTTATTTATTATCTCACTTGATTTTGCAATTAAGTTAAAGTTTAACTGCATTATCCAATCTATAAAATTATTAGGATTTATCATATAATTATCTACTCTATATACTTCTACTCCTTTGTCATTTTCATAATATGGCACTTCTCCTTCTCTATAAGTTACAACTGTAACTTCATGACCATCTTTTATTAGTCGTTTTGATAAATCATATACAACTTTTGCAATACCTCCAACAATTCTTGGTGGGTATTCCCATGTAAGCATTAGTATCTTCATAAATAACCTCCCTAAATATCTTATGTTTTCACATTATTAATTGTATATTAACTTATAAAAAAAGTAAACAAATTTCTACAATTTTTTTAAATTTTATTAAAAAAATTGTATAGCAAAATACAAAAATTCCCCACATTAGCCGTACTGTTAAGAAATTTTATGGACCTGTATATCTACAGGTGGGTGTCTACCTTGATACTCCTGGGTTTCTTACATGTTAGACTTGATTTCTCGTGCAAATGTAAGCATACACGCCATATCAAGAGCTCGACTCCCGTATCCATTACTTTGTAGGTTCTAAAATTTCTGTATCATAAACGCACTACGCAGGGATTTTTTTATTCTCTTTACTTAATTAATATTATAACATCTTATATTAATTTAAGCAAGATAATTTTTGAATTTTTTAATGGTAATATGATTAATTTATGATAATGTCTTAAGTAGTAACTTTTAAAAATGTCCCAAAG
>CAPYID010000006.1 GCA_948739805.1 uncultured Clostridia bacterium
TTATTTTTCCGTTAATGTTTAGAAATTTTTGGGACATTTTCAAAAGTTATTGACACCTTTTATTGTAAACTTTTACATTTTTTGCTACAATTTACAGCATTTTTAATATATAAGTTTGAATGACAAAATCATTATAAAACTTCATATAAAAACATTGATAAAAAAGGCAAATTAAAATATAATAAATAAAGTAAAATAAAAAGAAAGAAGGACAGAAGATGAAAGATAATAAGAAATTAAAAATTGTAGTATTTATATTTGCATTATGGGGATTTTTTATGACAGTAATGCTAATAAGTAATATATTAAACACTAAAAAATCGCTAGATAAAATAATCTATAATGCAAAAGTGGAAGCAGAGAATACACTGTTGGCAACAGGAAGAATGATATACACAGAAGATGCTGAAGATTATGTAGGGGAATCCTATGGACTTTCGCTGTCAAATGAAAATTTACCAGAAAACACAAGTGAAAGTCCACAGGAAATAGGAACAGTAGTAGTAGCAAAGAAAAACTGGAATATAGAAACAGTAACAGCTATATCAGTAGGAAATGGTGATACAGTACCAGTGCCAATTGGATTTTACTATGTAGGAGGAGACATAAACACAGGAGTAATAATAAGTGATAATGAAGAAGATAAATATGATGGACAAACAGATAAAACAACATGGGAGTATACTAGAAGCTTAAAAGGAAATCAATTTGTATGGATACCATGTACAGAAGAGCAATATGTAAAAAGTGAAATATGGAATGGAACAACCCAATCAATATCGTATTCTTCGTGGTGGCTACTACACTAGTTCTTCTCCTGAAAATTCAGCGTGTTATCGTGGTGGTACTGGTCCAGCTACAAGCACTAGTTTTGCTGTTGGATTTCGTGTAGTACTTTATATCAAGTAAAAAATATAAAATAAAACTATGGAAAAAAGGAGATATTCCAATTTCCATAGTTAATTTAATATTTCAATAGTATTTTAATTATATATTAAAATTTATAAAAATACAATAATGCAAAAGGATTAGAGTTTGACTTGTTCTTCTGTACATGGTATCCATACAAATTGATTCCCTTTTAATTTTCTATTATATTCCTAACTTTTCAAGGTCAGATTGAATTTTTGATTGAAAATCTATAAAATATCTTTTTATTTCATCCCAATCATATTCAATAAAAGTTTTTGGTAATATTTCTTGTTCAGCATCTTCAAAATAACTTAATCCCATTATAACATTAGCATAATTGGTGTTTTCTCCACATTTTTGCAATAATCCATTTACCAATTCTAAAATCATAATATCACTTTTAGTAAGTATATTATATAAATCAAAAAAATCCTTTTTTGCTCCTCTTCCACCTATTGCTACTAATTTCATTACTGCTATATCTAATATACTTGCTATTTTCAATTTAGACATTTCTTTTGGTGTAATAAAATTTTTAATTACTTTATTTGGATAATAGAAGAAACTAATCTGTACTCCATTTAATATTACATCACATGTTCCTTTTTGGTTTTGCTTAACTTCTATTTCTCCCAATTTCTCTAATTCTCTTAATAATACTTCATTATTAAATTGTTCTGGTACACAAAAGTTAAAATCAAATGATTCTCTTAATCCTAATTGTAGTGATAAGGCTGTACCTCCTATCATATAATAATTAGGTATACTTACTATTTCTGTTATATTTTTTAGTAATTTATATCTATCTTTATCAATTATATTCCAATACATTATTTACTCACTCTCCAGTATTCATAATTCATAGATGTTGTCCATATATAATATGCCATTTCTTCTTTTTTTAGATTAAATTGTTGTCTTAAATAATTTGCTACTAATGGTTTTAAATTTCTGCTATTTCTTGCAACATCTTCTATATCTTCATTGCTATAATTTTCTCTTATCCACCTTAATGCTTTTAAATCTCCATAACAATACAATCTAGAAATTATATATCTCTTATTTTTTTGTATATCTAATTCTTTAAATTCTGTATCCCAAAAATATTTTTTTAATTCCTCAGGCATATTTTACCTCCATTTTTATAAAAAGTAAATCCCTTTATGTTATATATTCCACACATTTTCTAATATATTCTA
Source organism: uncultured Clostridia bacterium (assembly GCA_948739805.1). GTDB lineage: Bacteria > Bacillota > Clostridia > TANB77 > CAG-508 > CAKPSH01. The sequence continues at coordinate 2,112 of CAPYID010000006.1, forward strand.
TCATAATCACAAAAAATATATCTATCCTTGTCTAAAATGCAAATCTAGGTTGTCTTTCAACCTTATCTTCTTCTAGTTTTTATATATTTCTATTTGATAGTATATCACAACATACCTAAAAAATATATAATATTTAATTTTTTTATAGTGAATTATTGCCACCTGAACTGTAACCATTTATCTTCTAGAAGACCGAGTATGCAAATTAGATATTGCTATAATAGAGATACCTAAATATCGTAAATATAAAGGAAAAAACAAAGAACTAGATATGTGGGTAAAATTTATAGATAAGCCAGGAGAAGTAAAGATGGAAGAAGTAAAAGGAGATAAAGCACTACAAAAGGCGAAAAAATTATTAGAAGATATAAGTGAAAACGAATATGAACAAGATTTAGCATTCAAAAGAGATCTATTTCTAAAAGATAAAGTAGCAATAAAAGCAACATGATATGATAACAACTTGCAACATGGAATGCGACAAGGAATAGAAAAGGGAATTCAACAAGGAATGAATTAAGTTAAAGAAAGAAAAAGTACAAAATAATGGGTAGATTTATCCATATATTTTATACTTTTTTACTATTTATACAAATTATACAAAAAATCGTGAACTAGAAAAATTTTTTTCTAATTCACGATTTTTGATAGCTAATTTGTGACTACCTTTTCAGCAGCCTCTGGCAAATCCACTTTTATTTTTTTATTATAGTACAAATTTCTTTATTCCTAGCATTCCTGCCCCTAGTATTCCTATTACTGCTGTTGTTAGTGTTATGTATTTTATTGCTATTTCTGCTCCTGTTTTTATTACTAGTAGTACTGGTGCATCGTCTATGTCGTCTTCTCCTGGTACTTTGTTGTCTGGTGTTGAATCTATGTCTGGTGTTTTGCTTGGATTATCATCTTTGCTTATTTCTGCTACATTTACCTTTCTTCCTAAGTTCTTTTCTCCATTTACCCATGTTAGTATTATTTCTACTTCTGCTGTTTCTCCTGGTTGTAATAGTTTGTTTTCTAATTGTGCTGTTGCAACTATTTTGTCTCCTCTTACATACCATTCTGGATTGTCTTCTTGTTTAAATTCTAGTCCATCTGGTATATAGTCTGTTATTTCTTTTGCATATCCTGCTATTTCTCCTTCGTTTGTTATTTTTATTTTATATGCAAATTTTACTGATACTTTTTTTACATCACTTGTTTTTATTTCTACTTTTAGGTCTGGCTCTGGTCTTTCATATCCTGTGTGTCCTGATTCTATTACTCTTGTTTGACCATTTTCTACTACTATTGCCTTTGTTACCCATTTTAGTAGTGATAAGTCAAAGTATTTTACTTTTACATTTTCATAGTCTATGTCATCTTCATGATAGTTTTCATCATATTCTTCGTCTCTGTTTGGTTTTGAGTCTTTGTCATCATCACTGTCTGCTGATATTTGGGCTACATTTACTAGTACTCTACTTTCTTCTCCTACTTTTTTTACTTGATATGTTACTTTGAATGCTATTTGTACATCTCTATAGTCTGGATTTGTTTCACTTATTCCCGCTTCACTGTTGAATTCTTTTATTAGGTTGTTTCTTCCTGTTTCTCTTTCTTGCTCTTCTGATAAGTAGTCTGTTACTATGTATTTTGCTTTGGTTACATCTGTTGTTTCTTGCCCATTTTCGTCTAGTGTTTTCCATCTATATTCTTTGTTTATTTCATTGTCTGCTATATATTCTAGTCCAAATGGTACATCGTCTGTTATTTCATTTGCATATCCTGCTATTTCTCCTTCATTGTATATTCTTATTGTGTATATTACTGTGTCTCCTGTGCATACTTCTAATGGTTCTTTTGTATGTGTGTATTTGATGTTTCCATTTTCTGATATGCTTAGTTGTGGATATCTATTGTTTACTTCTGTTGTGTTTACTTTTGTTATGAATTTTCTTAGTGCTAGGTCGAATGCTCCTTCGACTTTTACTTTTTCATAGTCGTCATCATCTTCTTGTCCTGGTACATATGGATTTCCTTCTAGCTCTTCTCTATATTTTGGTAGTTCTTCGTCTGGTGGTATTACTAAATTTCCATTTGGTATTGAGTCTAAGTCTTCTACTTGTTCTCCTTTTGTGTCTGTTATTTGTGTTATTTCTGCTATGTTTGTTTGTATGTTTCCTGTTATTGTTCTATTTGATACTTTACATTTTATTGCTACATCTATATAGTCTAATGTCTCTCCTCCTGTATATGCTGATAATAGTTTTCCATTTTCTCTTTTTCCATATATTTTGTATGAGTAGTCATTGTCTTTTGATGTTATTGTTGTTTTTACTGTTCTTTTGTCTTTGTCATATGTCCATCCAAATCTTTTGTTTATTTCATCATCTTCTATGTATTCTAGGTATTCTGGTAAGTGGTCTGTTATTTCACTTACATATGCATCTATATTTCCTTCATTGTATACTCTTATTATGTATGTTACTGTTCCACCTTTTCTTACTGTTATTGGTGTTTTTGGATGAGTATATGTTGCTGTTCCATATCCTCTTTCTGCTATTCCTTGTTTTAGAGTTGTTGTATCTACTATTGGCTCTCTTATATATTTTCCATTTTGGTCTACTAAATTTTTGTCGTCTACTTGCACGATGAATTTTCTTAGTGATAAGTCATATTTTGGTATTAATATTATTACTTTTTCAAAGTCATCATCGTCTTCTTGTCCTGGTATATATTGTTTTTGACCTATTTCATTGTCTTTGTATTCTTGCCATTCTTGTTCTGTTTTTGGTAGTCCTGGTATTGTATTTTCTGCTGGTTGTTTTATGTTGTCTGGTTCTGAGTCTATGTCTTCGTTTACTGGATTTTTATTTTTGTCTGCCATTCCTGTTATTTCTGCTATGTTTGTTATTTTATAGTCTTCTATACTTCCTTCTCCTGTGTTTGGTTTTAATACTTCACAGGTTATTTGTACATCTATGTAACTTAGTTTGTCGTTTGTTTTGTCATATGCTGGTAATAGAATTCCATCTCCTATTGGTTTCCCTATTACACTAGATAAGTTTTCACTTGCTCCTGTTATTGTTGTTAGTGTTGTAGTACTTGCTTTACTGTCATATCTTTGTTCTTCGTTTTCACTGTATTGTCTTAGCCATTCTTCATTTTCTACATATGTTAAGTATTTTGATAGATAGTCTGTTATTTGTGTTATGTATGCATCTACATTTCCCTCATTGTATACTCTTAGTGTGTATGTTACTTTGTCTCCAACACTTACTTGCACTGGTTTTTTTGTATGATTGTATTCTGCTGTTGTTTTTCCTGTTGCAGTTTTTAGGTTTGTAGTGTCTACTTTTGGCACTCTATTTGATAATTGGTCATCTGTGTATACTGTAGTTCCACTTGTGTTTACTACTTTACTTATGAATTTTCTTAGTGCTAAATCTATATATTCATTTTTTGTTTCTACATCATTTACTATTGTTATTGTTATTACATTTGTTGCTTTGTCTATTGTTACTTTCCCTGATGCTACACTTGTGCTGTCTAGTATTGCATCTTTTATTATATAACTTATTCCATCTTGTGCTTGCTGTTTTGTTATTGTTAATTTTATTGTTCCATCATATTTTATATATCCTTCTGGAACTGTTTTTTCTACTATTGTATATATGTCTGGTGTTCCTACATTTTGTTCTGTTATGTCTATATTTGTTGCAATTTTTACTGTTCCATCTGTTCCTACTGTATAGTCTTTATTGTTTACTGTGAATACTGCTCCTGGTACTATTTTTCCATTTGTATCTACTTTTCTTAATAATACATCATATTTTCCTGTCATTTCTGTGTTTTTTACTGTTATCGTTACCGTATTTGTTGTATGGTCTATGCTTACTTTTCCTGATGTTGTACTTGTGTTGTCTAGTGTTGCATTGTTTAGCATATATCCTGAGCCATCTTCTGCTGCTTTTTTTGTTACTGTTGCTGTTATTGTTCCATCATATTTCATGTATCCTGCTGGTGCTGTTTTTTCTACTATTGTATATATATCTGGTGTACTTATATTTTGATTTGTTATTTGTACATTACTTGCAATTTTTACTAGTCCATCTGCTCCTGTTGTATAGTCTTGATTGTTTACCGTAAATACTGCTCCTGGTAGTGTCTTTCCGTTTTCATCTACTTTTTTTAGTAATACATCATATTTTCCTGTTACTTTTGTGTCTTTTACTGTTATTGTTATTGTGTTTGTTGTTTTGTCTATGCTTACCTTGTTCGATGAATTACTTGCACTGTCTAGTGTCGCATTTTCTATTATATAACTTAAATGATCTGTTGCTTCTTTTTTGCTTACTGTTGCTGTTATTGTTCCTTCATATTTTGTATATCCTGCTGGTGCTGTTTTTTCTACTATTGTGTATGTGTCTGGTGTTCCTACATTTTGTTCTGTTATTTGTACATCACTTGCTATTTTTACTGTTCCATCTGCTCCTACTGTGTAGTCTTTATTATTTACTGTGAATACTGCTCCTGGTAATATGTTTCCATTTTCATCTACTTTTTTTAGTATTACATCATATTTTCCCTCTATTTCTTTTTCTCTGGTTATTGTAACTACTGGTTGTGCTTCTGCATTTGCATATACTAAAATTGTAGTGCTTGTGTCTTCTGTTATTGGTCGTTTTGGTGTTGATTCTTGTGCTGCATTTGCCCCACTTACAAGGTAATTATATACTGATCTCATATATAGTTCTCTTGCTTTTCCATATGTTATATCTACGTCTGGAATGTGACCTGCAAAATTTCCCTCATATGTTTTTAGGTCTCCATTGTTTATTGATAAATATATTTTTGGGAAACCATTTGCTTGTAAATCACCATTTGTTATTTTCCAGATTGCTAATTGTTGTACAGCTTCTATGTCAAAGTCTGTTAAATCGTCATCTGTGCTTTCTGGTGTTTCTTCTGTCATTTGATCCCATACACTAATACCTTGTTTAGTTCCAGTTTCATCTATTAACTCAATTTCACTTAGGAAGTCTTCTTTACTATCTTCACCTGGTATGTACATATGGTCTAATATCCATACTAATCCATATATTTTGTCTTCTGTAAATGCTGTAACCTTACTTTTTCCACTATATAATTGTCTTAAAGTATTAAGTACTCCTGTATCTTTTAGCCTGTATGGTCCTGTATATGGAGTAGGAGATATCCCCCCTCCTGCCTGTGGCTTCTGACCTGGTGTGGCTGTAGCCTCAAAGTCTCCAAAGTTTCCATAGCCTTGTGCCAAGCAATAAAATACTTTCTCGTTGTCTGGTATGTTGTTATTGTATTGCTGTACATTCCATATATATCTTAAAGTATTAGCACTTTGATTTGATGTCTGAAATGTATATATATATTTCCCTGTACTATCTACTCTTTCAGCTTTTATACCAAATATGTATTCTGCTGCTTGTACTACACCACTCATGCATATTACTATTCCTAAAATTATTATGAATGAGATTTTTAGTAATAAATTTTTCATAGTTTTTTCAATTCCTTCCTAAATTCATTTTATTAAATTTATATATCTCTTATATTATATTTTAATCTTTTTTTATATAAAGTCAATGCCAATATTTTACTAAATTATATATTATATATATTTATTACTTACGGAAAAATAAAAAAGAACTATTTTATGTATTTATATTACATTTATATTACATTTTTAGTTCTTATTTTGACATTTGTTTACTTTTTTCTTCTGTTTTCTTTATTTCCGTAAGCGTTTATGACATTTTCTTTATTTTTCTACATTTATTTATAATATAATTTATTATACTATGTTTTATATCATTTTGCAACAGTTTATGTATATTTTGTTAATTTAGTGGTTATATGGTTACAGTTCATGTGACCAAAAATATATTGTAATGAAAATGTAACATCTTGGGATTACAATTCAGATAATTAATATACAAACACAAATTTATATAATAAACCTCATATCCAGTAACATTTATTTTTTATATTTGTGTTTATATCATTTTAGTAGTATAATTGTAATATCTTTTATATAGAAGGGATTTGAATTTTTAATGAAAAAGGCTTTAATTTTATATGCTTGCTATGGTGGGGGGCATATTAGTGCTGCTAATTCTATTAAGGAATATATACAGAGTTATTATCCTGATATTGAACCTATTACTATTGATTTTATGAATTATTTAAATGTTACTATTGATAAACTTACTACTACTGCTTATGAGGAGATGGCTAAAAAGGCTCCTTCTCTTTGGGGAACTGTTTATATGAAGTCTGAAAAGGGTGCTCTTGCTCGTTTTAGTATAGATTCTAATAAGCTTTTGGCAATTAAGTTACATTTTTTGATTAAAAAGTATAAACCTGATTATATTATTTCTACACACCCTTTTTCTTCTCAAATGTGTGCTTATTTGAAGAAAAAAAATAAATTGCCTAGAGTGAAACTTGCTACTGTTATGACTGATTTTGCTCCTCATGACCAATGGTTAGTTGGTTCACAATATGTTAATTATTTTTTTGTGGCTCATGATGCTATGAAAAGTTCACTTATTGAGAAGGGGCTACCTGATAAAAAGGTTTTTTCTACTGGTATTCCCTTGTCTAACCGATTTTTTCTGGATTATGATAAAAATATATTACTAAATGATTTTGGCTTGTCTAGTGATAAGTTTACTATCTTATTTTTCGCTGGAGGTCGATTTGGTCTGGGTAAGAAGAATACTTATAAAATTTTAGAGGATATTGCTAGATATATGGATGATGTTCAGGTTATTGCTATTTCTGGGAAGAATAAAAAGATGTTTGATTCTTTTAATTCTACTATTAGAAAATACCATCGTGAACATGATATGAAAGTTATGGAGTTTACTGATAAAGTTCCAGAGCTTATGCATATTTCTGATATTGTTATTTCTAAACCTGGTGGTCTTACTACTTCTGAGTGTCTTGTTTGTGGTTTACCTATGATTGTTATTAACCCTATTCCTGGTCAAGAGGAACAGAATGCTGAGTTTCTAGAAAATTCTAATTTGGCTTATTGGATTAAAGATGATGATAACCCTTTGGGTGTTATTTTTAAGGTAATTACTAATAAAGATATTCTTAATAGTTTAAGGCAAAGCGTAAGTAAGTTTGCAGGGCGTAATTCTACTAAAGAGATTTGTGATATTCTATTTGAGAAGTGAGCAATGAGAGATTAAAATATAAGAGACACATATAATATGTGTCTCTTATATTTTATAGATATATCTCTGGATTATATGTAACTCCATTTACTCTTATTTCGAAGTGGCAGTGTGGTCCTGTTGAACGTCCTGTGTTTCCTGATTTTGCTATTACATCTCCTGCTGAAACTGTTTGCCCTACTTTACATGTTAATGAACTATTGTGTCCATAGTATGTTTGTACTCCATTTCCATGTGATATTATTACTAAATATCCATATCCACCTGAGTTCCATCCTGAGTATGTTACTGTTCCTGCTGCTGATGCATATATATTTGTTCCTACTGGTACTGCAAAGTCTATTCCTCCATGTAGTCTTCCCCATCTTCTTCCATATCTTGATGATATACGTGGTGATGCTACTGGGTAGTTGAAGGCTTTTCCTATATTTGGTCCTGTTTTTGAACCTGCTGTTGGCTTACTAGTATTTGATGATGATATCGTAACTTTTTTTGTTACTTTCTTTTGTTGATATAGTGAAGCTATTGCTTCTTCTGTTTGTTTTAATTCTCCTAATTCTACACTATATTTCTCTATTATTGATAATCCATCTGCATTAGAACTATTTTTTTCTTTTAGTTGATTAACTGCTGTTTCTGCTTCTTGGAATGTTGATACATTTAGTTGTTCTTCGTTGTTTACTGCTATTGCATAGTATTTATAATATACTGTTCCTGTTTCCTTTACCATGTTGTATATTTCTTCGTCATTTGGTACTATATCTTTTTTTAGCAAACATAATTCATATGTTGGCATATTATCTACCTGTGCAAATGCAACGTTTTCCCCGTTTCCATCTCCTTCATGTAAATATTTATCTATTCTTGCTTGTAACTTTTGTTTATCTTCACTGTAACCTACAAATTCTCCGTTTAAGTGTACTTCATATATTGGCTTGTATAAAAATATTACTATTCCTATTATTAATAGTGCTGCTATTATAAAAATAGTTATGAATTTTACTGATGCCCTGACTGCTACTAGTGCCTTTCTTATCATATTTCTCTTCTCCCTTCAAGTGCTTTTGTTAACGTTATTTCATCTGCGTATTCTATATCTCCTCCAACTGGAACTCCATGTGCTATTCTTGTTACTTTTATTCCAAATGGCTTGATTAGTTTGGATAAATACATTGCTGTTGCTTCCCCTTCTACTCTTGGGTTTGTTGCTATTATTACTTCTTCTATTTTTTCTTCTCCTGCTAGTCTATTTAATAGTTCTTTTATTTTTATGTCTTCTGGTCCAATTCCGTTCATTGGTGAAATTGAGCCATGTAATACATGATATACTCCTTTATATTCGTGTGTTCTTTCCATTGCTATTATGTCTCTTACATCTTCTACTACACATATGCTTTTGTGATTTCTTTTTTCGTTTCCACATATTGGGCATGGGTCTGTGTCTGATATGTTAAAACATTTTGAACAGTATTTTAGGTTTTTCTTTGCATTTAGTATTGAGTTGATAAAGTCTTGTGTTTCTTGTTCACTTGCATTTAACATATGAAATGCTAGTCTTGCTGCAGTTTTGCTTCCTATGCTTGGTAGTTTTGCGAAACTTTCTATTAGTTTTTCTATTGATGGCGAGTAGTACGACATTTATCTCTACACCTTTCTATTTTTGGTGTTGAACAATAATTGCCATTTTGATTCGTTGTTGCTCAGTCGATTTCTCCTCAACGTGCATTAGCATACCTCTGGGAATATCGACTCCACACGCCTTGCCAAATAACAATTCTTGCTCAACTTATATAATATGCTACATAATTCCTGGAATGTTAAACTTCCCTAGGGCAATATTCTGTGCATCATCTACTTTTCTAAGTGCTTCGTTTACACATGTTAGTATTAAGTCTTGTAACATTTCTACGTCTTCTGGGTCAACTACATCTTGCTTTATTTTTATTGTTTTTATTGTTTTTGCTCCTGTTACTGTTGCTTCTATTGCTCCTCCCCCTGCTGTTGCTGAGAATTCTTTTGCTACTAGCTCTTCTTGTGATTTTTCAACATCTGCTTGCATTTTTTTTGCTTCTTTCATTAGTTGATTGATGTTCATTCCTCCAAGTCCTTTCATTCCACCTGGAAATCCTCCTCTTTTTGACATTTTATTATCATCCTTTCTTTTTTATTAGTTTGGAAAGTTCTTTTTTTGTGTAATGACAGGTATTACTCACCTGAGTTGCAACTTTATTTCTCTTGTAGATTTAAATTTTTATTCGTCTATATAGTTTATGTCTATCCCTAAGTCTGCTAAGTCATCTAATGAGCTTATGCTGTTCTTTTTTTCTGTTTCTACTTTGTTTTGTTTTACTGTAGTGGTTTGTGCACTTTTTTTATTTTCTACTGTTTTTGATGGTTTGTCTATATATTTTATTTGCATTTCTTTTCCACATGCAATTGATACTAGTTTTTCAATTTCTTTTTTGTTTTCATTTTGCTCTAATAATCTTTTTCTAAAGTCATTTAGTCCACCTTGAAATTCTATTCCGATTGTCATATCATTTAATTCTATTGCTCTTGAGTTTAGTAAGTTTGCATATATCATGACTTTTCCATTACTTTTTAGCTGTTGTAAAATATTTGGCCAGAATTCTTGTGATTTTAAGTTTTCTGTAGATATTGTTGGTGGTTCTTCATTTTTTTCTTCTATTGTTTGCTTGTTGTTTTTTTCTATAGTTTTGTTTTCTTCTTTTTGTGTTTTTGTATTTTCTTTTGAAGTACTTATTTCCCTAGGCGTCTGGTTTTGAATTTGTGTTGCTGTATTTGTTAATATTCCATTTTGCATTTTATTTTCTAGTGCTTTTATTCTTTCTTCTAGTCCTTTTGTTTCTTCATTTACACATAAGTTTATTATTCCTGTTTGGAATATTATTGTTTTTTGTGTTGATTGCTTTATTTTGTTTTCCATTTCTGATAGTTTTAGTATTATTTTTAGTAACCTTTCTTTTGATGCTTTTTCTGCTATTTGATTTATTTTTTCTGTCTCTTCTTTATTGTATATTTCTGGTTGCTTGCCTATTTTAGTGACTAATATATCTTTTGTGTATTTTATCATTTCCCATAAAAAATTGGTTAGGTCTTTTCCTTCATTTATTACATTGTCTATTTCTTCTATTGCTTTTTCTACATTGCTGTCTATTATTGCTTCTGTTGTTTTATGAATATATGTTAGCTTTGGAATGCCGACTAAGTCTTTTACTTTGTCTACATCGATTTTGCTTTCTCCTTCTTGTATACATCTTTCTAATATGCTTAATGCATCCCTCATTGCTCCTTCTGATAGTATTGCTATTAGGTTTAAGGCTTCTTCATTTATTTCTATTTGATTTTTTTCACATACTAGTTTTAACCTTTTTGCTATGTCCTGGTTTGATATTTTTTTGAAGTCAAATCTTTGACATCTTGAAAGTATTGTTACTGGAAGCTTTTGTGGTTCTGTTGTTGCTAATATGAATTTTACATGTTGTGGTGGTTCTTCTAATGTTTTTAGTAGTGCATTAAATGCTCCTGTTGATAACATGTGTACCTCGTCTATTATGTATATTCTGTATTTTGCTCGTGTTGGAAGAAAGTTTACTTCATTTCTTATTTCTCTTATATCTTCTACACTGTTGTTTGATGCTGCATCCATTTCTACTACATCTGTTAGTGAACCTTCTAGTATTGCTTTACATATTTCACATTCATTACATGGTTCTCCTTCTTTAGGGTTTTCACAGTTTACCGCTCTTGCTAGTATTTTTGCTATTGACGTTTTTCCTGTTCCCCTTGTTCCATTTAGGAGATATGCATGTCCTATTCTTCCTGTTTTTATTTGGTTTTTTAGTGTTGTTTTTATGTGTTCTTGTCCTACTACTTCTGCGAAGGTTTTTGGCCTAAATGCTCTGTATAACGCTGTATATGCCATATATGCCTCCTTTGTTTTATTATAAAAATTTAATAATTTCTAAGCGATTTTTCGCATAGAAATTTTAATTTTTAAGGTGTAAAAAACCTAACTCCTCTAGGGAAAGTACACTTCACATAAATGCACTATTTATCGCTGCTTTCTTCCGAACCTGACGAGATTCATAGCTTTTTATTGAAATCTACTCTCCATACAAGAGTTAGATTTTTTAATTTTATATTATTATACATCTTATTTATTTTTTTTTCAATGTTTTTATCTTAAATTTCTTCTAAAAATTATTTCTTTTAAATCTGTTTTCTCATAATGTGATGTTCCTTCTTCTATTATGTTTCCTGATGGTAGGTCTAGGGTTACTGTTCCCGTATATATTATATCTGATTTTAGTTTTATTGATATATCAAATGATATTTTACATTGTATGTCTTTATATTCTATATTTTGTTCTTTTAGTATTGTTCCATCATGTTTTATTTCATCTTTGTTTGATGTGTATGTTCCTATGTCTTCTAGCGTATATCTGAATAGGATTAGACCTCCTTGATTTGCTATTTCTAATTTTTTTATGCTTGTGTTTTCTTTCCCTGTATATTCTATTTTTTCTTTTATTTCATTTTCTTCTGTATTTTCATATGTTATGTTTTCTTTTTCCGTAGGTTTATATATCTTTATTGTTCCGATGTTTGGTTTTTCTACTATTTGTAGATTATCTATTATTATTTGATCTATTATTTCTACTTCTTCATAGTTTTTGTTTTTTGATATTTCTAAGTATATGTCATTGTTTTGTGATAATTTTAGGTTCCATTTATTTTCTGTTTGTTCGTTTTGTATGTCTTTTCCTTCTGCTGTGCTTATTACCATTATTTTTGATAGTTCAAATGGTAGGTTGTCTTCTCCTTCTACATTGTATTTTAATATTAACAGTGCTATTATTGTTGCTATTAATATGGTTATGAGTATTGCTGTGAATATACGTATTATTTTTTTTATTACTTGGTCTTGCATAGGTTTGTCTCCTTTGTTATTTTTTTTGCCTTAATTCTTTGAAAAATTTTTTTAATATTTGTTCACATTCTTTTTGGTTCAGTCCTTCTTCTTTTTCTACTTTATAGTTTTGTTTGTATTCTTCTAATATGTTTGTTACTGAACCACATGCACCGTTCTTCTTGTCCATTGTTCCTATATATATTTTGTCTAGCCTGGCATTTATTATTGCCCCTGCACACATTGGACATGGCTCTAGTGTTACATACATTTCACATCCGTTTAATCTCCATGCACCTATTTTTTTGCTTGCCTTTTTTATTGCTATTATTTCTGCATGCATTGTAGTGTCTGCCTTTTCTTCTTTTTGGTTATGCCCTCTGGCTATTATTTTCCCGTCTTTTACTATTATTGCTCCTATTGGCACTTCTAGTTTTCCGTAAGCTTTCCTGGCTTCTTTTATTGCTTCTTTCATGAATTTATCTTTTTCTTCCATGAATTCTCCTTTTTGTTTCTACATTATTCACTATTAACTTTTCACTATTAATTATTCACTGCGACTTGCTAAAGTCGCACATATGGTGTGCCCAGGCCGACTCGAACGGCCATCGGTTGCTTAGGAGGCAACTGCTCTATCCAGCTAAGCTATGAGCACATTTACTTGTTTATTATATTATATTTCCTTTTTATTTTCAAGAGGTCTTTTAATTATTACAGAGAAATTTAATCATATTACAGAAATATTACAAAGACCAAGATCAGTATTGCTTCTTAAATTTTATGTGGCAGAATTTGCAAAATTCTCCGTCCCCACTGGCATAATATAACCAAAACTGGATAGAGGCAATAACCCCTATCCAGTCAAACTCATTTTGTGGATTGTATCCTTATGCAAATCTCTTGGCGAATATTTTTAATACAGCCATAAAAGATATCTTAGGACAGCTCTCTACTAATTCAGGATGCACATCTAACCATTTATTAAAGTTTTCCTTTAAAATCGACTTAATGATCTCCTCTTTTACTTTAGGGAACATATTATGCAACTCAAGGATAACATTTTCATATTTGATTTTCTTAATATTACAAGCAATAACAAAGGATTGTGTAACCATTCTCTCTGTTGTGATCATACCAATATCAGTTAAGAAAGTTTCAACTTGTTCCTCAACTGTTTTAGTACAATCAAGTTTTTCCAGAGAATCACCAATGGCATTTAACAGGGCAGTTTCCTCTCCACCGACATTTTTAGCTCTCTTAGATTTAGTTTCAGACATAGTAACTTCCGAATTATCAACACCTTCAGGAATTGACTCTGTATGATTAACCTTCGCAGTAGTCTCAACTCCTTCCTCCTTCATAACTGTTTCTGCTTCGGCTACTTTTACAACATCATTGCCTGAATTAACTTCGGTATCATCATTCATTACAGTATTACCTGTGAAATTAAATGTAGTACTTAACTGATTCAAAACCTTAGTAAAGAATTCAGGAGTAGTCCTTCCGACAACTGCATGAAATCTTTCTGCTCGCAAGAATCTTCCTTTATCCAACAATGCAGTGCCACTAGTATAATATTCGCTGTCATAGATCACATCTTTTGGAACATCAAATGTAAGATAAGAGAGAGATTCCACATTCTCGCTGGCTTTGCTAATAGGCACTAAATATGCCATACTACGAGTAGTAACTTTACATACAATAGCAAAAACATGACCACCACTAATCTCTCCTCCAAGGTGCACACCATAATTGCAATCTACAATATCTCCAACAGAGTATTCAATACATCCCTTATTGTTATATCGCATTGAGATTTCACTTATGGAAGTCAAGATATAATCTCCAATTTCATTACTAGGTATATTCATCCTATACATTGCCCAGTAGGCAGTTTTCACAAATTTATTGATTAAACCTTCAATGTATTTATCTCTAAACTTCACCTTCTGGATAATCAAGTTTTCTTCACTTTGTGGAGCAACCACAGTAGGTGGCTTATTCTCATGTTTGGCAGTTTTTTCTGCCTCAACCTCTAGTTTATCTTTGTGAGAATTTTCTGCCAAAGTAGATTCATCAGAAGTATTTTCAATATTTACATTCGAAATTGTGTAATACTGATCAATTAACTCTATAATAGAGTCAATCGTAGAATCTTCAACATTTTCAGCTGTTACAAATCCATTTTCCAGATCAATCTGAACCCGACAAGAAATCTTGTTTACCTTTTTGATTAAGGACACAACACTTTCCCCTTTTTTAGCACTTACCTTAAATGTTATTTTTTTCATCCTTCTCATCCTCCTTTTTAGTCAGGAAACTGTTTACTAAACGAATAAAATCAATAGTAGGAGATTTCTTGAACTTAAACAGTTCTTTTACTCTCGCTACAATAAGCCTTTTAATCTCATCCTCCCCAACATCTGGCTCACTTTTAGCAACACTATCACATAATGTTTCTAAATTGAAATAAGCCTTCTTGGGCGAAATAAGTATTGCCTTGAAAAGATACTGGACACCGTTTCTCTGCATATCAAATCCGAACAACTTAATGATGTTTTCAGCTTTAATCTTATCTGAAGCTCTAACCTGAGCAATCTTAAAGAGCTCACTTATATCAACTCGAGATAACAGTTGTATCTGTACCATATTCAAGTCTGTTTGTGCGAGTACGACATCTGAATGTGTTTTAACTGCAACATCTTCAACCTCAGTTTCATCACTTTCAGGCTGATTAGTTTCCTTCTGAATAAGTGGAATTACTTCGCCACCAAAGTTCTGAACATTGCAAATGTTTATACTTTCACAAAGTTCACCTAACAACTCATCGGAAATTTCGCCTTTCAGAATGATTAGCTGATTAGAAATACTTGCTTCTTTAATGTTATATTGGGCAAGCAATTTACTAATCCGGCAAATGTCAAATGGTTTTGTTTTTAACTGTAACACTATGTAGCCCTCCTTTTAACTTTTTTGTTGTGGTTACTAGATACGTAATATAATGCTCCTTTTTTGTAGTAATTTGTTAAACTCCCCAAAAATACATTTTTGGGAATTTGCAACATTATGTAAATATTATACTATACTTTTTTTTAATTTTCAATAGTATTAGCATTAGCCTCAGGGAAATTTAATCATATTACAGAAATATTACAAAGACCAAGAGAAGTAGGGGCGATTACTAATCGCCCCTACATTCTCTCTACTATTTCTAAATACTGCTCTTGGTCCTTGCAATATTTTTGTAATATGACTAATTTTCCCTGCATTAGCCTTGTAATTAATTTGTGATAATATTACCCTAAGAAAATATCTCATGAAAATGATACCCCTTGGGTAAGGGAGGCAAGAATCTTCTCTATCCCTTGGCTCCCTTATTTAAGGGAGCTGTCACGGAGTGACTGATGGTTCTTCTATTTTAAATTCACATAAAAGTTTATCATTCCCACAAATCCCATTTTTTATATTAGGACAGCTGCGAAAAAATTTTTAGTCACACACAAACACAAATTTGACTTTATATAGCTTTATTTAAAAATCATTATATATCTAAATATTTTAACTATATTTTTCTAAAAATTCAGGTACAGCCATTACATCTTCATCTTATTGAAAATGTTTTAAATTACCTGTTATTAATTTTGCATTACAATATTTTGCAACTTCAAATAATTTTTTGTCATCTTCATCAATAAAATCTATATTTAATGGTGTTGCTACAACTGATTTTCCATAGGATTCAAACCAATCTAACAATGAAAGTACTTCACCTTCTGAAAAACCAAATTTAGGTCGCATAAGCACTTCTCTGTATTCTATTAATATTCGATAATCATAGCATGGTGTTAAAATTCCACTTAAAACCATACTTATTATTTTGGCGGGAGAACCATTTTTTGACCATAATGAAGATACTAAAACATTGGTATCTATGACAACGTGCATTTTTTATTCCCCCTTACGAGCTTTCTTTATTTCAGCTTCAATTTCCTCTTCACTCATATAACCTTTTTTAGCAGCTTTAGATTTCATTGAATTAAAAGCCATCATAGCTTTTGCTTGTCTCACTGCTTTTAATATTTCCTCAAAGTCTCCATCTGCTATATCAAAAAGTAAAGCAGTTGGTTTACCATTATTAGTTATAACAACTTCACCATCAGTTGATAAATTATCCCAAAGTGTTTTTGTAGTTGTTCTTAAATCTCTTACTGTGTAAAATTTCATATCAATCACCTATTATATATAACACACTATTTGTATCACAACTGTCAACGAATTTTGTTACATTTATTGTACGAATAATTATATAAAATATACTTTGGTCTTGACATTTTATTATTTTTAATTATTTTGCAGGATAAAAGATTACTAGAAACATTTAAATTATTTTTATCATTTCATTTTTTAGTTCTTCTAGTTCTTGTTGTGCTTTTTCATTGCTGCTTGCTTTTATTCCAAAGTACATTTTTATTTTTGGTTCTGTTCCTGATGGACGTATACAACACCAGTTGTCATTTTCTAGTTCATAGTATATTACGTTTGATTTTGGTAGTTCCGTAGCTTTTTCTTCCCCTGTGTTTAAGTTTTTGTATATTTTCTGATTATAGTCATATATTGCTTTTATTTTATGTTTTCCTATTTCTTTTGGCTGATTGTTTCTTATTTTTTCCATTGTTTCTTTTATTTTTATTGCTCCTTCGGCTCCTTTTATTGTTATTGTATATTGGTCTTCTAAGTAGTATCCATATTTTTTATAGATGTTTTGCATTTGATCATATACACTTATTCCTTTGTTTTTATAGTATGCAGATAACTCGCAAAGGCTCATTATCGCT
Organism: uncultured Clostridia bacterium; assembly: GCA_948739805.1. GTDB lineage: Bacteria > Bacillota > Clostridia > TANB77 > CAG-508 > CAKPSH01. Next base: position 19,085 of record CAPYID010000006.1, read on the forward strand.
ACTATTCCGTCTTTATCTCTTACATGTGTTCCTATTATACATCCAAAGCTTTCTTCATATGAAAATAATATTTTATATTTGTTGTCTTTTTCGTTTTCTCTCATTATTTTTGCCATGTGCTTAAATCCAGTTAGTGTTTTGAATAATTTTAGTTTGTACTCTTTTGCTATTGCTTCCGCTAAGTTTGATGATACTATGGTTTTTATCATTGCTCCATTTTCTGGCATTTTGTTTTTTTCTTTCATTTGTGAGAATATGTATTCTGCTATTAGTAGACTTGTCATATTTCCATTAAATCTTACATATTCTCCTTTATTGTCTCTTACAAACATTCCTTCTCTATCTGAATCTGGGTCGTTTGCAAGTATTATATCCGCTTCAACTTTTTTTGCTAATTGTATTGCTAACGTAAATGCTTTTGGATCTTCTGGATTCGGATATTCTACTGTTGGGAAGTTTCCATCTGGTGTCATTTGTTCTTCTACTGTGTATACTTTTTTTAATCCTAGTTCTGATAATATTCTTGTTACTAGTTTTCCACCTGTTCCATGTAATGGTGTGTATACTATTTTTAGTTTTTCTGCTTGTTCTTTTATTTCTTCTGGGTTTAATATGTTTTTCTTTATTTCTTCTATATATCTGTCATCCATTTCTTTTCCTATTATGTTATATAGTCCTTTTTGTTTTGCTTCTTGTTTGTTCATTATTGTTATTTTTGAGTAGTCTGTTATTTTGTTTACTTCTTTTATTATTCCTTCATCTATTGGTGCTATTATTTGTGCTCCATCTTCCCAGTATACTTTATATCCATTGTATTCTGGAGGATTATGACTTGCTGTTATTACTATTCCTGATATACATTTTAGTTCTCTTACTGCAAATGATAGTTCTGGTGTTGGTGCTAGTTCTTCGAATATGTATGTTTTTATTCCTTTTGAGTTTAATATTAGGGCTACTTCTTCACTGAATTCTTTTGACATGTGCCTACAGTCATAAGCTATTGCTACTCCCCTGTTTTGTCCATTGTTTTTTATTATGTATTCTGCAAGTCCTAGTGTTGCTTTTCCTACAGTGTATTTGTTCATTCTGTTTGTTCCGTAGCCTATTACACCTCTTAATCCTGCTGTTCCAAATTCTAAGTCTTTATAAAATCTGTCTTCTATTTCTTTTTCATCATTTTTTATACTTTCTAATTCCTTTTTTACTTCTTCTCCAAAGTCTGGATTGTTTAACCATTCTTCATATCTTTCTTTATAATTCATGTTTTCCTCCTTTTATATTAGTTCAAAATAATAAAAATATGCATTTTAAATTATTCATTACTCACTATTCATTATTTATTAAAAGGCACGGTTTGCCGTGCCTTTCTTCTATATATCTAGTCCTTTTAGGAATTTAATAAATGGCTCTCTTAGTTCTGGTCTGTTTAATGTTTCGTCTACTGCTGCCATTACAAATCCTAGTTTGTCTCCTGAATCAAATCTCTTACTTTTATAGTCGTATGCATATACTCCTTCTTTTGTGTCTACCATAGCATTGTATGCATCTGTTACTTGTATTTCTCCACCTTGACCTGGTTTTGTTTTCGCTAAATATTCAAATATTTCTGGCATTAGAATATGTCTGTCAGAGATTGCTAAGTTTGATTTTGTTTCTGATATTTGTGGCTTTTCTTGTAGTTTTTCAGCTTTATAGAAACCATCTGATATTTGCACTCCTGATACATTTCCATATCTTGGTACATCTTTCCAGTCTACTTTTTCTACTCCTATTACAGATCCTCCACATTCTTCATGTTTTTCTATGATTTCTTTTAAACATGGCTTTTCTCCATGGAATACAACATCTCCATATAGGATTGCAAATGGCTCATTTCCTATTATGTCTTTTGCTTGATATATTGCATGACCTAATCCTTTTGCTCCTCCATCTTGCTCTATAAAATGTATTTTTGCTCCATGTGATATATTTGTAACGAGTGGTAAGAATTTTTCTTTATTTCTTTCGATTAAAAATGTTTTTAGTTCTTCGTCTTCTTTAAAATAGTCTTGAACGACTTCTTTTTTTCTTCCTATTACCATTACTATTTCTTCAATTCCTGAAGCAACAGCTTCGTCAACAATATATTGAATTATTGGTTTATCTAATATTGTTAACATACATTTAGGAACTGATTTACATGCAGGTAAGAATCTTGTGGCAAATCCGGCAATTGGTATAACAGCTTTTTTAACGCTCATTTTCATTCCTCCTATTATGTTAGATTATTTTAGTTTTTTGCTATGTCATCGTATACCAAATTTCGTAATTTGTCAACAATATTTTTTATTATATTACATATTATTACAAATTATTTTGTTTTGTTCTATAATTACATTGAAGTTTATTTTTATATTGCTTGTTTTCTATGTCCTTCAAACATTGATTCTACTGGATATTCTCCTGATGTATTAATTATATATTCATGTTCATTTAGTATTGAGTTTATATTACTATTGAATTCAGATACTTCATAGCAATTAATTATATTAATATGTATTCCTTCTATTTTGTCAATATTCATATCTAACCAATATTCGATGTTTTTATTTATATTTTCTATTTCTTCTTTTGTTCCATTTACTATTATTTCTATGTCATTATCGTTTTTTATTATTTTTTCCATATAGTCTTTAATGTCACTAAAGTCTTTTTCTTCTGTGTTTTTCCATTCTATATTTAATACTTTTGCTTTTGTTATATCATTTATTTGTAGTTTTGATACTAGTTCTTTTATTTCTTTTTTTATTTCGTTGTTTAGTATTGTGCCTATTTTTACGCCTTTTTCTACTTTTGTTACTATATGTGGTAATAACATTGTTGCCATATGATATTCACTCACATAAAATCCGCATGTTTTTCTTACATAATTTCTAAAAATCATTTGAAATCCCTCCTATGTTTTACTGGAAAATTTTACCACCATTTTTTTGGTCAGTCAAGCCTTTATTTATTTTTTTATATATTTCTTTTCGACATTTCCGTATGTTTATCTCTCTTTTTTGTTTTTTATTTCTATTTTTTTCTATATTTTTCTAATTTTGGATATGTTTATTAAAGTTCAAGTTCAAAAAACGTGCACAAAGTTCATAGAAATATGATTGTATATTATTTCTTTTTTTGGGGAATAATGCTTATATACAATTTTTTACATATCAGGAAAGGAAATGATGTTTTATGAAAAAAAATATTTTTGTTGCTTTTGTAGTATTATTTTTGTTGTTTATTTTTATTATTGTTTGTGCAAGTTCTTATGTGTCTGCTGTTTCTTCTAATATTTCTTCTTCTGTTTTTAGATTACATGTTATTGCAAATAGTGATTCTTGTGAGGATCAAAATTTAAAGTATATTGTTAGGGATAGAGTTTTGGATTATATGAATTCTTTGGTCGATTCTGATGTATCTTCAAAGGATGAGATTATGAAGGTTGTTTCTGATAATTTGGAGAGTTTTAAGTCTATTGCTCAAAATACTGTTTACGAGAATGGCTATGATTATAAAGTTTCTGTTGAAATTGGTAATTTTGCTTTTCCTACTAAGTCTTACGGAGATATAGCTTTGCCCGCTGGTTATTATGATGCTTTGAGGGTTTCTATTGGAGATGCTAAGGGTAAAAATTGGTGGTGTGTGATGTTTCCTCCTCTATGTTTTGTAGATGTTTCTTCTGGCATTGTTCCTGAGGATTCTAAGGAGACTTTGGAAGAGAGTTTGTCTGATGAGGAGTATGAACTAATTTCTGGTAGTTCTACTGAATTTGAGGTTAAATTTAAGTTTGTAGAATTTTTTGAGAATTTTAAGAATACGTTTGCACAAAAATAAAAAATGGCACAGTTGTGCCATTTTTTATTTTAATTCTACTATTGTAACTCCCATTTCTCCTTCTCCAAATGTTCCGTTTCTGTAACTTTTTACATGTGAATGTGTTTTTAAATATTCTTGTATTCCATGTCTTAGTTTCCCTGTTCCTTTTCCATGTACTATCCTTGTTGTTTTCATACTTGTCATACTGCATTCGTCTAAATATTTGTCTACTATTGGTATTGCTTCATCTACTGTTAACCCTATAACTTTGATTTCCGTAGGTACATTATTTTTTATATTTATTTCTCTAATTTTTGTGTTTATTTTTTCTTCTGTTTTTTCGTTGTTATTTTTTATGAATATATCTTCAATATAAAAGTCTGTTTTTGCCATTCCTATTTGTACTCTTACTTTGTTTGATTTATTTGGTAGTTTTAATATTGTTCCTTCTTGGTTTATGCTTCCAATGTATACTTTCATTCCTATTTTTATTTCTTCTAGTTTTGTTTCTGATTTTAATGTGATATTTTCTATTTTTAGTTCCTTTATTTCTTCGTTTAAGTCATTTTTGATTTTGTTCATTTGGTTTTTGTCTTCTTGTTCTGATATCTTTTTGATTGTTGTTTCTGCTTTTTCTTTGGCATTTAATAGTATTTTTCTGGCTTCATATGTTGCTTCATCTATTATCTTTTTTGCTTGTAGTTCTAGTTCTGTGTTGTCTCGTTCTAATCCTCTCTTTAATTCTTCTATCTCTTTTAGATTTTTTTCTGTTTTTTCTTTTTCTTCTTCTATTAATATTTTATTTTCATATATTTCTTTTAATACGTCTTCTATATTAATGCTTTCTTGTTTTGTTAGTTCCTTTGCTCTATTTAATATGTGCTCTTCTAACCCTAAGCGTTTGCTTATTGCAAAGGCATTACTTCTTCCTGGTACTCCCATTAATATTTTGTATGTTGGTTTCATGTTTTCTACATCAAATTCTGAACTTGCATTTTCAAAGTTGTCTGTTGCTATTGCATAGTTTTTTATTTCTGAGTAGTGTGTTGTTACTATGTTTATTGATTGTTTTCCATTTAGTTCTTCTAATATGCTTATTGCTAGGTTCGCTCCTTCTTGTGGGTCTGTTCCTGAACATAGTTCATCTAATAGTATTAGACTGTTTTGTGTTGACTTTTTCATCATGTCTACTATGTTTATCATATGTGATGAAAATGTACTTAATGAGTCTGCTATACTTTGTTCGTCTCCTATATCAGCAAATATGTTGTCAAATACATATATAGAACTTTTTTCTCCTGCTGGTATATATAGCCCACTCATTCCCATACATGATAATAGCCCTATTGTTTTTAGTGTTACTGTTTTTCCCCCTGTGTTTGGTCCTGTTATTACTAGTGTGTTATATTTTTCTCCTATTTCTATGTCTACTGGTACTACTTTGTCTTTGTCTATTAATGGATGTCTAGCTTTGTTTAGTTTTACTATTTTTTTATCGTTTATTATTGGCGATACTCCATAATTTGCTATTCCAAACTTTGCTTTTGCAAATATGAAGTCTAGTTTTCCTATTATTTTTATGTTTGTGTCTAGTTCTCTGGTTATACCCATGAATAGTTCTGATAGTTCTTGTTGTATTTTTTGTATTTCATTTGCTTCTTCTAATTTTAGTGTATTTATTCTGTTGTTCATTTCAAATACTGGTAATGGTTCTACAAATACTGTCGCACCACTTGCTGATATGTCGTGTACAAATCCTTTTATTTCATTTCTGTATTCTTGTTTTACTGGTATTACATATCTTCCATTTCTTATTGTGATAAATGCTTCTTGTAGGTATTTTGAGTGTAAGTAATTGTTTAGTTTGTTTTTTATTTCGTTTTGTATTTGTTTTATGTTTCTTCTTATTATATATAAGTTTTTTGATGCATGGTCATCTAGTGTATTTTCGTCTATTATTGATTTGAACATTTTGTCTTCTATTACTACATTTGTGTATATGTCAAAGAAATAATTTCTTAATTTGTTTGTGTCTACATTTTCTATTTCTGATACTTTTTCATAGTATTCTTTTAGTTCCCTAGACATTTTTAATACTTTTGCTAGTTCTAATAATTGTTTTATTGATAGAGTTCCTCCTGCTTCTAATGTTCTTAAGTGTACATTTATGTTGTCTATTTCTCCTAGTGGAATTCCTCCTATTCTATGTGTTAATATATCTGCTTGTTCTGTTTCTTTTAAGTTTATTTGTACTTCATTTTTGTTGAATGATGGTTTTAAGTTTTTTACCATCTCTTTTCCTAAGTATGTTACAGCATAATTCTCTAACATTTCTAGGACTTTATTAAATTCTAATTTATCTAAATATTTCTGTTCCATTTTCCCTCACTTCTTTAAAAATAATTGACAAATACGTTTTATCTGTGTATAATATTTATAGGAAATGAATACAGAAATGTGTTGCCATATAAAAATGTTAAGACACTACATAGCCGTGCAAAGCAAAATGTAGTGTCTTTTTTTATTCCTTATTTGTTAAAAGTATGTATATAACTGTCAATAAGGCTACGTTTATGGTTGTTGAAATCATTAATCCTATAATTAGGAATAGTAAAAAATTTAACATAAACACCACCTCACTTTCTCATAGTTAGAAACTATGAAGCTTAGTGGCAACACTCATCTGCTTTATTTTCATTCCCTATGGTATTTAATATACTACATTTTTTACTAAAAAGCAAGTATTTTTTGTGGACATAGATAATTTTGTACGTTGATTATACTACTATTTATTTAAAAATTCCTTAATTTTCTCTAACATGTCTTTTGCATCTTCATATTCAATAAAATGGTTTGTAATAAATTTCAATGATGAACTTATTTCTGCTCCTTTTTTATATATACACAATATAGGAGTGTTACTATAACTTGCCCATCCTATTTCTATACCTTGTCCTGTTGATGGAAGTGATACCTCTGCAATTACTAAATCATAACTTGAAATAATATCTTTTGTATTCTCAGATTTATTTTCATGTGGAAAAAAGAATGTATTTGTTTTACTTAAATCAGATTTTTTTATTGGATTATAAATTTTATTTATATAATCATAACTACTTGAATGTGAAATATATATCTTCATTTACTGCTCCTCCTCAACAGCTCGATTATATCATAAAGGATTTGCATGTACAATATAAATATTAGAAAGTTGGATAATGAGTAATATTTATGGTTACAATTTACAGCTAGCCTCATATATAATTGGTGGTTATCTCTGTCCCTTTTTCCAAAAAAATGGAAAAAGAACCGTCCCATTTTCCAATTTTCATTATCAATCATTAATCTATTGTATTTTTTTTTTATTTATGTTATAGTAGGTTTGAAATTTAATTATATTTAAAACTAAGGAGGGTTCGACTTGGAAAAGTTTGTTATTAATGGTAAAACTAGACTTGAGGGCGAGGTTATTATTAATGGTGCTAAAAATGCTGCTGTTGCTATTTTACCTGCTACTTTGTTGGTTAATGGCATTTGTACTATTGAAAACTTGCCTAATATTAGTGATATAAATATATATTGTGATATTTTGAGGACTTTAGGTGTTAAAATTACTAAAACTGCTCCTAATACTGTGGTGGTTGATACTCGTGATGTTAATTATATTGATGCTCCTTTAGATATGACTAGCAAGTTTAGGGCTTCTTATTATTTAATTGGTGCTCTTCTTGGTAGATGCAAAAGAGCGGTTGTTGGTATGCCTGGTGGCTGTAAACTTGGAGCTCGTCCGATCGACCAACATGCTAAGGCTTTTGAGTGTCTTGGTGCTAAGGTTGATATTGGTCAGGGTAAGATTGTTGCTACTACTGATGGGCTTGTTGGAAATTCTATTTACCTAGATATTGTTTCTGTTGGCGCTACTATTAATGCCATTCTTGCTTCTGTTTTGGCTGAAGGTACTACTACTATTGAGAATGTAGCTAAAGAGCCTCATATTGTTGATGTTGCTAATTTTTTGAACACTATGGGTGCTGATATTCATGGTGCTGGTACTGATATTATTAAAATTAATGGTGTTAAGGAGCTTCATGGTGGTACATATTCTATTGTTCCTGACCAAATTGAGGCTGGTACTTTTATGTTGGCTGCTGTTGCTACTAGAGGTGATATTACTATAAAGAATTGTATTACTAAGCATTTGGATGTCTTGTCTGCTAAGATTGAGGAAATGGGTGCTCATGTTGAGGAGATTAGTGGTGATACTCTTAGGGTTTGGTGTGATAAAAAACCTAAGTGTGTAAATATTAAGACTCTTCCTTACCCTGGTTTTCCTACAGATTTACAGTCTCAAATGGGTATTGTTTTGGCTACTGCTGATGGGACTAGCATTGTGACTGAAAGTATTTGGGAGTCTCGTTTTCAATATACTGCTGAGCTTAATAAAATGGGAGCTAAGATTAATGCTCAAGGTAATGTTGCTTTTTTTGATGGTGTTCCTGAGTTATATGGTAGACCAGTTTCGGCTTCTGATTTAAGGGCTGGTGCTGCTCTTATTATTGCAGGTATTGCGGCTAATGGTGTGACTGAGGTTTCTAATATTGAGTATATTGATCGTGGTTATGAGAATATTGAAGATAAGTTTAAGGCACTTGGTGCTGATATTAAGAGAGTGACGGAGTAATTATGTTAAAGTTTTGTAGCTTATATAGTGGTAGTACTGGTAATAGTTTATTTGCTCAAAATAATAATACTAAGATTTTGATTGATGCTGGTGTTAGTGCTAAGAAGATTATATCGGGGTTGGATTCTATTGATGTTAACCCTAATGAGATAGATGCAATTTTGATAACCCATGAACATTCTGACCATGTTCAGAGTGTTGGAACATTTTCAAAGAAATTTGATATCCCTGTTTATGCAAATTCTAAGACTTGGAGTAAAATTCCTAAAGAGGTTCAAAAGATTGATAAGAAAAATATACATATATTTAATTCTTGTGAGGATTTTGTTATTGGAGATTTAGTTATTCATCCTTTTAGAACTCCTCATGATGCTATTGAGTCTTGTGGATTTAATATTAGTGATGGTAATACTAAGATTAGTATTGCAACTGATTTAGGTCATGTGACTCCTGAGATTAAGAGTTGTTTGATGGGAAGCAAATTTGCTTTGTTAGAGTCTAATTATGAGCCTGAGGTTTTGAGAATTTGCTCATATCCTAGTTTACTTAAAAGTAGAATTGCGGGTCCTAATGGTCATCTTTCTAATAATATGGCAGGTCAGCTTATTTCTGATTTGATTGAGAGTGGTTTGGCTACTGTTATACTTGGTCATTTGAGTAAAGAGAGTAATTTCCCTGAGATGGCTTATGAGACTGTTTTAACTGAATTAGAGAATAGAAAGTTTAAAAGAGGAACTATAGATTTGTCTGTGGCTAGTCGCTTTGAACCTAGCAAATTAATTGAAATTGGATAATATGCCCTTTATAATAAATTTAAAAACTATTTGACTTTATCTAAAAACCTGTGTATAATATAGATAGAAAATGAGAAACACAGAAATGTGTTGCCGATGAAATGATAAAATAACCATTCAACCTAGCAAAAGCAGAATGGTTATTTTTTATTGCCTATGTAGTAAGAAACAGATGATGATTAACAAGGCAAAATTTATGATAGTTATTCCTACTAATTCGTAGAAAAGTAGTTTGATAATTACTAATAATGCTGTTTCTACCATATCAACCACCTCCATATATCAATCTCACAACATAAAGTCGTGGAGGTTTATGTATAAGCTAAGAAGTTAAAAGGTGGCAACACACTCTGCTTATCTCATTTTCTATTTTATAATATATAACATAATTTACGAAAAAACAAGCGAACAAAACAAATATTTGAATTTAATATATCAAAATGTGCATAAAGTATAAACCTACTGCAAATAATAATTTATATTATTATTTAAAGTAGGTGTTTTTTTATGAATTCTATTTGGATTGATTCTGTTCCAAAGATTTTGGATAAGTCAAATGCTCTTAATTCTGATATTTCTTGTGATGTAACTATTGTTGGTGGTGGTCTTACTGGTCTTACTTCTGCTTATTATTTGAGTAAGAAGGGTTTGAAAGTAGTTGTTTTGGAGAAGGATAATTTGATGTTTAGAACAAGTGGTAATACTACTGCTAAGATTACTGCTCAACATGATTTGTTTTATAAATATTTGATTGATACTTTTGGTGCTGAGACTGCAAAACAGTATTTGAGTTGCAATTTGGAAGCTATTGATAATATTAAGCATATTATTGATGATGAGATAATTAGTTGTGATTTTGAGTATCAAAGTTCTTATGTTTTTACTAAGTCTAATTCTTATGTTCAGGATATTAAGGATGAGGTTAAGGCTACTCATATGTTGGGCTTTGATTCAAAATTAGTGAATAATATCCCTCTTCCTACAAATAATGTCCTTTGTGCTATTGAGTTCCCTAATCAAGCTCAGTTTCATCCTAGAAAATATGCTTATGGTTTGTGTAATTCTATTTTGAATAATCAGGGGCTAATTTTTGAGAATTCTAAGGTTACTGATATTCAAAAGATTAAAGATGTTTATTCTACTAAGGTTGGAGATTTTTCTGTTGAATCAAAGTATGTTATTTTGGCTACTCGTTATCCTTTTATTAATGCTCCTGGTTTCTATTTTTTAAAGATGTATCAAGCCTTATCTTATTGTGCTTCTTTTGAAGTTCCTGATAATCTTTTTTCTGGTATGTATATTAATGCTGAACAGCCTACCCTCTCTGCTAGAATTGTTAAGGATAATGGTAAAGATATTTTATTACTTTCTGGTTGTAGCCATAAGGTAGGTAAACCTTCTGGTGTTGCAGATCCTTATTCTACTTTGTCTACTTTTGCACGTTCTATATATTCAGATTGTAAGATGATTTCTAGATGGGTAACTGAGGATAGTGTTTCTTTAGATAAATTACCTTATATTGGGCAATTTTCTTCTCTTATGCCTAATATGTATATTGCTACTGGCTTTAAGAAATGGGGTATGACTTTTTCTAATGTTGCTTCTAATATTTTGGTTGATAAGATATTGGGTAATGATAATGATTATTCTAATATTTTTGATTCTACTAGATTACACCCTATTCAGAATAAAGAGGAAATGGGTAATATGATTAAAGAGGCGACTTCTTCTATTGTTATTAAAAAGTTTACTATTCCTAATGATACTATTCAGAGTTTAGCTCTTAATGAGGGTAAAATTATTGAGTTTGAGGGTTCTAAGGTTGGTGTTTATAAGAATAATGATGGTGAAATTTTTAAGGTAAAGCCTGTGTGTACTCATTTGGGCTGTGAATTATCTTGGAATCCTGTTAATAAGACTTGGGATTGCCCTTGCCATGGTTCTAGATTTAATTATGATGGCAAATTATTGTATGGTCCTGCTTTACATGATTTGGAGGTTTTATAATAACGAAATCCCCCTTAAATAGGGAGATTCATTTGTTTTAACACCTTGTTCGTATTAATTAGGCACTACTTCGTAAATGTCTCCTGTAAAAAAGGCTGGAGCGCTTACTATATTAATTTCTCCAGGTATATCTTCTACCTGTTGTGCACAAAAATCCTGTACATGGCACAAAAGTTTCCTTAATTCTGCTTCTGCACCTCTTGGCACTTCAACGGATGATTTTGTTAAAATTTCCCCTTCAATGGAAACTTCCAATGTGCAAGTACAATATTTGCCCATTGGTTTTTGTTGTGCGCATACCCACAGTAACTGATTGAATTCCTGTGCAATTGTTTTAAGTTCGTTCTGATTTTCAATTGCATTGTTAAATTCATCTTCCATTGTTGAATTAATTTTTGTACCAGCATTAACTTTTTCTCCACGCCAGTTTTCTGCCTTTACAATACAATAACACATGATGTTCTCTTTCCTTTCTACTCACTATAGTGAGTTATAGACTCCTTAAATGGAGTCTTATACATAATTTTCTGTTACATTTATATTATACTATATTTTTATCTTCTTTTCAATAAATTCACATAGATTTTACAAAGTCCAAAATTCCATATTTTTCCTTTGCCCATGCCATATTGAGCGTTTTGACTTTTCATGACTTTTTGTTACATTTGTACTGAATTTTTTATGTGAATTTTGGGTGTTTTTTGTGTAAACATTTTTTTCCTATTATAAATTTATTATATTTGCGAAATATATTAATATAGACTTTTTAAGGAGGATTTATATCTCTAGAAGATAAGCACTAGCTGGGTTTACTGTGAATTTTGGTGTATATATTACCCAATCTGTTACATCCTGAATTGTATACCAGTCTTCATGACCTTCATGTATATCTTTTACATCATATGGTTCTTGTAATAGTTTTGCTTTGAATTTTTCACCTTCGAATTCCATTAGTTCAAACCATATGTGTTCAAAGTTGTTGTCTCCTCCTACTGGAAGCCCTATTTTTATAATTATCTTGTTTTCTTCATTTTTTGATTGCTCTTTTACAAATTTAAATCTTTCCATTGCTAGTGCTTTCATTTTTGCTGTTTCTTGGTTACTTATAAAGAATATCGGATTGTCTCCCCATAATTTGTTGAATTCAGATACTTTTGTGAGTTTTTCTTGCTTTTCATCTTGCTCATTTTTATATATGAATATTATACTTGTTTTACTGTTGTGTCCATCTTTTCTGTCTTCAATGTTTCCTAAGTTTAAGTTTTTATATTCATTTATCCCTTTTGTCCATGGTAAGTAAGTGACTACTACTGGTTGCCTATTTGATAATAGTCCAATGTATGCACTATTTTTGTATTCTTCTTTTTTTTCTATTAAATAGCTTGCAAATGTCGCTATTAGATTATAGTGATTATTATAGTTTTCTTTGTCTGATTTTAAAATTTCTAGTTCTGTAATTCCACATCTACAAAGCCCATGTGTGTGTAACCATACTTCCCCATTTTCATGTGATACAGCTTGAACTACATATAGGTCGTTTGCACTTGGTCTTACTTTTGATTGTGCTGTCATTTTTGCCCATGTTGCTGGTATCATTTTTTCAGCACTTTCGTCCATTATTCCTATCATATTGGGTACCATTGCTACTGCAAGTTTTATTTGAAGATGATATGATTTTATTGAGTCTTTATTGAATTTCATACATATTGTTAATGCATTTTTCGCATTTTTCAATTTTTCTGCTTCTTCGTCCGAAAAATAATAATGTTTATTTATATACATTTCTGGTATAGAAATTTCTGATGGATAAAATATTATTTCATATTCTTCATTTTCATATGTTAATTTAACTTTTCCTGGTTCGTCTTCTTTTAATTCATTTTTTTCTTTTATTTTTACATTTTCTATTTGTGCTATTCTTTCAAATATTCCTGCTGGTATTTCTTTTGTCATTTCTTCTGGCACTACTAACATGTATGATTCTTCTTCCCAATAGTTTAATGGAGCCTCTTTTAATTCTTCTTTCTTCTCTTTTTTAAATAACATTTTTATCTCTCCTTTTTATATTTATTACTATTGCAATTTTTTATATGCTTTTAAGGCTTTTGGTACTTTATTTTTATTTTCTTTATTAATCCTTAAATTTACACTTTATGCCTTTTGCAATCTATATTAAAAAGGAACAAGAAAATAAAATCCCTCGCTCCTTCTTTTTGGTGGGCAATCGGGGGGTCGAACCCCGGACCTTCTGATTAAGAGTCAGCTGCTCTACCAACTGAGCTAATCACCCATATTTCTATTTGTGAATATATTTTACTATGTTACTTAAATACATTATTTCTATTAACTTAATTATTATAACATACCTTTTTATTTCTTGCAAGGATATTTTAATTTTTTCATTCTACTTAATTGACATTTAGCCTTATTTTTACATTTATACCATTTTTTATAATTATGCCTACTTATATGTTTACTCCCAGAAAAATACTTCTGACACTTTTGCATCTAACGCTTTTGCTATACTTTTCATTACTTCTATTGATGGATTATTTCTTGTGCCTTTTTCTAAATGACATATATATCCGTGCTGATATTCCTGTTTTCATTGATAGCTCACTTAATGTAATCCCTTTACTTATTCTATATTCTTTTATTCTATTTTCATTCATTTCTATCACTCCTTTTATGACAATAAAATATTATCATATTACTTGTTGACAAGTCAATACTTTTATGATATTTTTAAATAAAAAAATAGTATTTTTTTATTTAATGGAGCTTTTTTCATAAAAATGTGATTTTTTGTAAAATTTTGCATTTACTGCTAGACAAATGATGTTTTATTGTGTATAATAATACTATATTTTTAAGAAAGAGGTTGAAGATTATGATTGGAGGTATGCTTGCGAAAGCTAGAAAAGCTAAAGGAATGACTAAGACGGAACTTGCTAGACTCACAGATATTAACATTGGACATTTAACTCATATTGAGAAGGGAGAAAGAAATCCAAGCCATAAAGCCTTAAAAAATATTTGTAAGGCTCTTGATATCCCATATCAACAATTAATGTATACATATGATAAAACTATTAATGAGGAACAAGAAAGCTATAATGTTGTTAAACATATTTCATATGATAAAATACTTGCTGTTAATAGCATTGACAGTTTTATTGATTGCCCATCAGATTTACCTAGTGCTGCTATTGCTCTTAAGATGCCTGATGATTCAATGAATAAGTCGTTTGAAAAAGGTTCATATATTTTTATAGAGTTTAACTCACCTTTAAATAGTAAAGATTACGGTTTATTTAATTATAATGACCAAATTCTTATTAGAAGATTTTATGATAAGAGAGGTAAAATTACTTTAAAGGCTGAAAATCCAGAGTGTAAAGATATCCAAGTATCTAATACTGATAGTTTTTATATTATTGGAAAAGTGTTAATAAAGAAAAAATAATTATAATTTATATATACGGCGGATTTGTTTCCGCCGTTTTTTTATTGTACACATATGTAGTCTTTTATGCTTTCATATTTTAAGTTTCCTATTCCTGATACATTTTTTATTTCTTCTATTGTTTTAAATCTACCGTTTTCTTTTCTGTATTCTATTATTTTTTCCGCTGTACTTTCTCCTACTCCTGATAGACTTAATAGTTCATTAAGTGTTGCTGTATTTATGTTTATTTTTCCTGTTGTCCCTTCTTCTGTTCCATTATATACGATTACTGCTTCTCCTGTTTTCGCATCTATTCCTATTTCTGCATCTATGTCTGAGGTTTTTGGTATGTATATTTTTTGCCCATCTTGTACTGTGTATGCTAGGTTTACTTTTTTTAGGTTAACTTCACTTGTTAAGCCTCCAGCCGCTTCAATTGCATCTATTATTCGTGAGCCTTCTTTTAGTCTTACTATTCCCTCGTTTTCTACTGCTCCTGTGATGTGTATTATTATTTCTTTTGGTGTTTCTTCCTCCTTTTCTTCATTTTTGTCGTTTTCTTCTTCTTTTGTTTCGCTTTCTGCAATTTCGTTTATTGCTGAGTAATCATAGTTATTTGCTTTTGTTGTCATATAGTATATGAAAATTCCTACAACTATTACTCCTGCTATTATAATTACTGTCTTTTGCTTTGTCGATAACATTTCCATAGCGTCTCCTTTCGATTTTATTTAATTGTTTTTGGGGATTTTACCTTCAGATTAAATAAGGCTTTTGAAATTTTAAATTTGTTCTTGATTTTAATTTATCTATATTTTAACATATTCTTGTTTTTTTTCAATAGATATTTTGATTTTTTTACTTTTTGTGTCCTGTTTTTATTTTGTGCTGTTTTTTTAAGGCACCCATTGGGCGCCTTTTAAGTGTTTCCTGTTTTTTAATCTAATATTGGATCTATTGTTTCTTTTATGGTTTTTTCTAGCGTTTCCCAACTATAGTCAAGTTTATTCTGTTCTTCTTGTGTTAGTTTTAATTCTAGTAGCTCTCTAATTCCTGTACTGTTTACTACTGCTGGTACCCCTATGTATAGTCCTTTATGATTGTATTCTCCTTCTAGTTTTGCAGATACTGGTAATATTTGGTTTTCGTCATTTATTATTGCTTTTACTAGTTTAGTAAGTGCTAGCCCTATGCCATAATATGTTGCTTTTTTTCTGTTTATGATTTCATATGCCGCTTGTTGAACGTCTTTATATATGTCCTCTAATACACTAAAGTCTTCATTTCTGTCTTTTAATACATCTATTACTTTTTTACAGCCAATGTAACAGTGTGTCCATGGTACAAATGATGAGTCTCCATGTTCTCCCATAATATATGCATGTACATTTTTACTTGATATGTTGAAGTATTCCCCTAATATATATCTTAGTCTTGCTGTGTCTAATACTGTCCCTGAACCAATTATTTTATTTTTTGGGAATCCTGACGTTTTTGATACTACATATGTCATGATGTCTACTGGATTGCTTGCTACTATGAATATTCCTTTAAATCCACTTGCTACTACATTTTCTGTTATTTCTTTCATTATTTTTGCGTTTATTGTTGCTAGTTCAAGTCTTGTTTGCCCTGGCTTTTGTGCAATTCCTGCTGTGATTACTACTATGTTTGCGTCTTTACATTCTGTGTAGTCTCCTGATTTTATGTTTATTCTTGATGGTGCACATGATAACCCATGACTTAAGTCCATTGCTTCTCCTTCTGCTTTTTCTTTCATGACGTCTACTAATACTAGCTCATTTATTCCTCCTTGGTTTAATAATGAGTATGCAAAACTCATTCCTACAAATCCTGTTCCTATTAATACTATTTTTCTTTTTTCTACCATTGTTATTCTTCCTTTCTTTATTAATTCAATTTCATTGATAATAATTTACTAATTCCGTTTTCCTCCATTGTAACTCCGTAGACAGTGGATGCTTGTTCCATTGTTCCTTTTCTGTGTGTTATTGTTAAGAATTGTGTTTGCCCTACGAATTTTTTTAGGTATTCCGCAAATCTGTATACGTTTACATCGTCTAAGGCTGCTTCTATTTCATCTAGTATACAGAACGGTGATGGGTTTATTTTTAACATTGAGAATAGTAATGCTATTGCTGTGAATGCTCTTTCTCCTCCTGATAATAACATCATGTTTTGTAGCTTTTTCCCTGGTGGCTGTACTTTTATTTCTATTCCTGTTTCTAAAATGTTTCCTTCGTCTTCTAGTTTTAGCTCTGCTGTTCCTCCTCCAAATAGTTCTTTGAAGGTTGATTTGAAGTTTTCGTTTATTATTTTGAATTGTTTTAAGAATTGATCTTTCATTGTTTCTGTCATTTCTGCTATTACTTTTTTTAGTTGTGCCATTGAGTTTTCTACGTCTAGTCTTTGCTCACACATGAAGTCATATCTTTCTGATGTGTTTTTGTATTCTTCTATTGAGTCTACGTTTACACTTCCTATGTTTCTGATTTCTTCTCTTATTTTACTTGCTTCTTTTGTGGCATTTGCTATGTTTTTTGGCTTTTGATAGTTTTCTGATATATTGTTTGGTGTTAGCTCATATTCTTCCCATAGTTTGTTTGTTGTTTCTTCTATGTCGTGTTCTGCTTTTTCTTTTTTTATCTCTATTTTTGTTATTTCTGCTTTTATGTTTTCTAGTGTTTCAAATTGATTTATTACTTTGCTCTCTGTTTGTTCTAGTTGTTTGCTTTTTTCGTTTCTTTCTTGTTTTATTTCTTGTACTTTAGTGTCTCTTTCTTTTATATTTTTATCCATTTCTTTTAGTTTTTTTTCGTTTTCTTGAATTTGTTGTTCTAGTTTCTCATTTTCTTTTTTTATGTTTTCTAAATTACTTTCTTTGTTTTTTATACTTGTTTCGTTTGTTTTAATTTCATTTTTTATTCTTTCTACTACTTCGTCTATTGATATTTCACTTTCGTTGAATGAGTTTACTGATATTTTTAGGTTTGTTACATCAAAGTTTAGGTCATCTATATATTTTTGGTTGTCTTTATTTAGGTTTGCATATTCATTTATTATTTGAGTTAGTTTTTCTTTTTTTTCTTCTATTTCTTTTATTTCTTTTTTGGTTTCTTCCTTTTTTTGTTCTGTTTCTGATTTTTGTTTTTTTATTTCTTCTATTTCTTGCTTTAATTTTTGTATATTGTTTTCTGCTTTTTGTATATTTTCTTCTATTGATATTATTTTTTGCTTTTCTGTTGCATATTGTATGTCTGTTTCTTTTAATTTTTCTTCTAACTCATTGGCTTTTTGTATTACTTCTCTAGTTGATTCTTCATATTGTTGTTTTTCTTGTTTTAGTTTTTCTATTTTTTCTTCTTTTTGCTTTAGTTCTTTTTCTAAGTCTTTTATTTCTCCCGCTCTTCCTAATATATTTATTGTTTTTGTTGGTGCAACTCCTCCTGTTATCATTCCAGATGGATTTACTATGTCTCCTTTTAGTGTTACTATTTTGAATGTGTATTTGTTTTGTTTTGCTAGCTCTATTGCTTGTTCCATGTCTTCTATTATTACTACTCTTCCTAGCAAATTTTGTATTATTCCTTCATATTTTGAGTTATATTTTACTAGGTCTGATGCTATTCCATGAATTCCTATAATGTTTTTGTCGTTTATTTTTTCTATTTTTTTTCCTTTTACTGATGTTATTGGTAAAAATGATGCTCTTCCTATGTTGTTTTTTCTTAGGTATTCTATTAGTTTTTTTGCATCGTTTTCTGTTTCTGTTACTATGTTTTGTAGTGCTCCTCCTAATGCTATTTCTATTGCTAGTCCGTATTTTTTTTCTACTTCTATTATACTACTTAGTACTCCTTCTACTCCTTTTGCTAAGTCTTTGTTTTTTTCACATTCTATTAGAAGTGTTTTTACACTTTTGGTGTACCCTTCTTTTTCTTTTTCGGTTTCTTTTAGAAATTTTAGTCTTGATTCCTTTATTCTGTATTCTGATAATATAGTGTTTATCTTGTCTTCATATTCTTTTATTTTTTTTGTGCTTTCTTCTTTGTGTTTTGATGCTTGTTCTAGTTTTGCTGATATTTCTTTTTTTTGGTTTTCTATTTCATAGAATGTTTTTACTATGCCTTCTTTTGCAAATTTTGTTTTGTCTAGTTCTGAGATTCCTTGTTGTTTTTCTATTGTTATGTTTTTTTGTCTTTTTTCTAAGTTTTCTAAGTTTACATCATAACTACTTAGTTCTGTGCTTTTTTCATATTTCTCGTCTGTATATTGTTCTACATTTTTTTTGTGTTCTTCTATTTCTTTTTCTTTTTCTGATAGTTTATTGTTTAGTTCATCTAGTTCTTTCTGTTTTTGTTCTAACTCTTTTTCGAATTTTTCTTTGTTTGCATATAAATTGATTTTTTTCTCTTCTTTTTGTTTTATTTCTTCTTCTAGTTCTGTTTTCTTTTCTTTTAGTTCTTTTATTTCTTCTTCATATCTTTTGTGGTTAAGATTGTTGTTAATTATTCTCTCGTTTGTGACTTTTATGTCTGAGTTTATTTGCTCTTTTTCTTGCAATGTTTTTGATTCTAAGTTGTGTAAGTTTTCTATTTCTTCTGTTATTAAGTCTATTTCTTCTTTTAATTGTTGTTTTAGTTTGTTTATTTCTTCTAGTTTATTGTCTTCTTCTTCTTTTTGATTGTCTAGGGTTTGTATATCTTCTATTATTTTTTCTAGTTTTTCTTTGTTTTCATTTATATTACATATAAATAACCCAATTTCTATGTTTTTTAGTTCTTCTTTTAAGTTTAGATATTTTTTCGCTTTTTCTGATTGTTCTTTTAATGGCTCAATTTTTTGTTCTATTTCACATATTATGTCATTTATTCTTAGTAGGTTTAGTTTTGTTTGCTCTAATTTTTTTTCTGATTCTATTTTCCTTGCTTTATATTTTACTATTCCTGAGGCTTCTTCGAATACATGTCTTCTATCTTCTGATTTATTGCTTAGGATTTCATCTATTCTTCCTTGCCCTATTATTGAGTATCCATCTTTTCCTATTCCTGTGTCCATGAATAGTTCTACTATATCTTTTAACCTACAGTCTGTTTTGTTTATTAGATATTCTGATTCCCCGCTTCTGAATAGCCTCCTTGTTACTGTTACTTCTGTATATTCTATTGGTAGTTTTCCATCAATATTGTCGAATACTAATGATACTTCTGCAAATCCTAGTGATTTCCTGTTTTGTGTTCCTGCAAATATTACGTCTTCTGATTTTTGCCCTCTTAGGGATTTCATGCTTTGCTCTCCTAGTACCCATCTTATTGCATCTGATATATTGCTTTTCCCTGAACCGTTTGGACCTATAACTGCTGTTATTCCTGGCATTAATTCTAGAGTGGTCTTGTCTGCAAATGATTTAAATCCTTGCAATTCTAGCCTTTTTAAGTACATTTATTATCATTCCTTATTTTTTTAATCTTTTATTATAATACCTCAAATATGGGAAAAATACAAGGATTTTTGGTTAAATTGTCTTATTTTTAGCTTTGACATTTAGAAAATTTTGGTGTATAATTATAGTATATTACCAGTGGTAATAAATAAATGCAGAAAAAATTAGGAGGACTTCTCATGACAACAGAGTCGACAGAACAAATTATTGAAGGCGATGATCTCTCAAAATTATTATTCTCCACTTTACTTTCATATGGAAATAACACAGTGTTCAGTCTATCAGAGGAAATTTATTTCAAGCAGTTCGTTTCTATCGAAGGTACTACAATTAAAACTATTCTTTCGACAGATACTGAGCTGCAACTACAGGTTACTCAAAATTCAAATGAGTTTATCCTTTTGAAGTTTTTAAAGGCATCAGCATATATTGTGTTGTATGTTAATTCTAAGTCACCTCATTATGTTTACAATTTTCCTATAGATTGTAAAACACCGTATTATTGTAGCATAATAGTAAATGATTGATATTTATTATTCCTTACACACAGGTCACCCCATTGGGGTAGCTTTTGTGGTTATATAATATTTCACTTGAATTTTATATTATTATGTGGTATTTTATATATAGATTTTTTAAGGTTATTTTAAAATATATTTTACCTAAGAGAGGACTGAGTAAAATTATAGAGAGTTATAATTATCATAAAAGAAGAAAAAAACGAAAAATCAAATATGTTAGGCTTTTTATTTTTCTTATTATTTTAGTTGCTGTTATTTGGCGCATTGGTTTGGCTTTTTTTGATAAGTCAGATAAAAGTTCTAATAATGACGCAAATGTTGGTGATGGTAGCACTTCAGAAACTAGTGCTTTTGAGGATACTACTATTCATTTAACTGCTATTGGTGATATTATGTGTCATGGTCCTAATTATAAGGCTGCATATATTCCTAGTTCCGATTCTTACGATTTTTCTCCTTTTTTTAAAAATATTTCTGAGTATACTTCTAAGGCTGATTTGACTATTGGTAATTTGGAGACTACTTTTGCTGGTAAGGATCGTGGTTATAGTGGTTATCCTACTTTTAATTCTCCAGCTGAGTTGGGACAGGCTATAAAGGATATTGGTGTTGATGTTTTGGGTACTGCTAATAATCATTGTATGGATAAGGGCTATTCTGGTCTTTCTAGTACTTTAGATGTTTTAGATGAGTTGGAGTTTTCCCATATGGGTACTTCTAGAAGTGTTGAGGAACAGAGTTCTATTTTGGTGAGAAATGTTAATGGTATAAATATTGCTTTTCTTGCTTTTACTTATGGCACTAATGGTATTAGTATTCCTAAGGATAAGTCTTTTTCTGTTAATTTGATTGATAGAGATTTGATTGTTAAACAAATTGAGAGTGCTAAGAGATTGAATGTTGATATGATTTGCGTTAATATGCATTGGGGTGTTGAGTATCAGACTTCACCTAATTCTGAACAAAAGGAGCTTGCTGATTTTTTGTTTAAGAATGGTGTTGATATTATTTTTGGTAGTCATCCTCACGTGTTACAACCTATGGAGAAGAGAACTGTATCTCTGGATGATGGTTCTACAAAGGATGGGTTTGTTATTTATTCTTTGGGTAATTTTATTTCTAATCAGTCTGATGTTAATACTCAGGATACTATTATTTTGAATTTGCAGGTTACTAAGTCTGGTAAGGATGGTAATATTAGTATTGATAGTTTTGATTATATTCCTGTGTATTGTTACAATAAAGGCAATAATGCTAAAAATCGTTATGAACTTATAGATTTGAAAAAGAGTATTTCAGATTATGAGAATGGTACAAGCTCAATTAGCCCATCTTTGTATAATACTTTTAAGTCTGAACTTCAGAGAATTGAGAAGATTATGAATTCTAATTTAAATTAATTTTTAATGTTTTTTATGATTTGCCACACGGACGAGCAATGTTCTCCCCTACATCAATCAATTTTTCTTTTGCAGATTTAAGTTTTTGAATGTAAATGAAGAAATCTTAAAGGCAATAGCAATTATAGTCTTTATATAATAGGAAAGTATAACTTTCCTATTATATAAATCTTCGCTATTTTTAATGTGGTAAAAGTGTAAAGAAAGCAGTATTTTATCTCCTTTTTCATTTCCACCAATTAAAATTAGAAGTATATATCATATAACTTGACAACTGTGTGTCATATTATAAATAATTTTTTAAAGTTTTTTCTAATTTGTCTTTTATAATATTTTTTGCTTTCATTGGTGATAAAACTTTTATATGTTCTCCAAAAGATAAAATATAACCATATACCCATTCATTTTCTGGATATTTCACTTTTATAATAAAGTTTCCATCTTCTTTTTTCGTTATTTCTTTACTTTCAAATTCATCATATACTCTATAAGTCATAGCTTTACTTATTTCTAGTTCAAGTTCTATTATTTTGAAGTTATATTTTTCATTATCTTCTTCTTTTGGTAGTTCTCTTTCAAAATGTTCTTGTCCTTTTACTTTTTTCATTCCTTGTAAGGCAAACAAAATTTGGTTTTGTTCTTCTTATGAAAGTATTGTTTTATTTAGTACATATTCATCTAAAAGTCCTATTCCTCCATCTTTTCCTTTACTTGCATAATTGGTATGTTTGCTGTGCTTAATGTTTCTATATCTCTATATATTGTTCTTGTGGATACCTCAAACCTATCAGCTAACTCTTTAGCTGTAGTTTTTCTCTTTTGCATTAGTATATATACTATTTCAAATAATCTATTATTTACTTGCATAGTTTCCTCCTACCAATATTATAGCATATAAATATGGCATCCGTCTGTCATATTTAGAACAAATAAGAAAAATCAAAGATTTTTCTTTCTAAGAGTTGCTAACGCAACTCTTTTTCTGTTACAATATACTCTTATTTCTTGCTATTTTAAAAACTAAAGTGAGCGATAACTTGTAGTTTGTATGGATGATAAAAATTACAGAGAATTATAATTATACGTTGTAGGGGCACCGTTTGCGGGAATACCCGTTAGACATGACACCACTGTGCCCTTGAAATTACAGAAATTTAGACATTTATGTTGATAACAAATATATTGAGATCCATTGTAGGGGCGCCCTTTGGGCGTCCGTGAAATCGTACGCCTCTACAACCCCTAATTTTTATATTAGGATAGTATCGAATGGTAACAATCAAAAAAATGAACTACCTCCTAGCTTACTTAATGGATAATAGTTCATTTTATTAATATTTCAATTATATTTTTACATTCTTTATTTTATTTGTTTATTTTTTCAATTTCTTCCTTGGTTAACCCTGTACATTCTACAATGGTTTCTACTGATATATTTTGTTTTAACATATTTTTAGCAATTTCTAATTTTTCATTTGCTACACCTTGTTGTATTCCTTTTTCTATTCCCTGCTGTATTCCTTTTTCCATTCCTTGTTGCATTCCTTGTTCTCTACCAGCTTCTAATCCTTTGTCATATCCAGCAGCTTCTACAGCCTTTTGGTCCATTTTATACATTAATCTTTGAAATGCTAGTTCTTGTTCCTTTTTGTCACCACTTATTTCCTCTAGAACTTTTTTAGCTTTCTTTACTGCTTCATTATCTACATCTTCCATATCTAAGTCCTCTGGCTTTCTTATAAAATTAACCCATGTGTTTAATTCAGTATTTTTGCTCATGTATTTTTCACATTTAGGTAATTCTATTATATAAATTTCTAGATTTCTTGTCAATATCATTTCTTTGTATTCGTCTTCTCTGATATGCCATTTACTTAAATATTTATGTATTGTTTCAAGTCCTGATATTTCGTAATCTGCAAATAATATTATTATAGTCTTCTTGGCATTAATATATTTTTCACCTAATTTAATACTATTAGAATATAATTTACTCCAATAGAACATTATTCTATTTTCAATATCCTTTTTATCTACCATTTGCATTTCAATATTAGTTTGAATAGAATTATTTATTTCTGCTCTAATATCTAAAACACCAAACTTATCATCTTTTAAATCTTGAGGAGTAATAGTATTTAAGTCTAGAACTATATTTGTTATTTTAATATCTTCTACAATAGCTGTAATTAAATTTTTTGTAATATCCTCATTTCCAGAGTATCCAAAGATTCGCTTAAAGATGTAGTCATTTTTTAGATCTAATAATTTTGTTATAAACAACACCTCCTATCTTATTTACTTTTTTTGTTAATTGATTTTTTGGCATGAATTTGCCTTTTGATTTAATCTTTTTTGATTCTAAATTATAATAGAAATATTAATTTTATTTATATTACCACTTTTTTTCATAAATCGCAAGTCAAAATTTCCATATTTTCATTAAAATTTATTAAATGTTAGTGGTAATAATTCACTATAAATTTTGGGGTTGTATGTGTGATTTTATTATATAAAATCACAATGAATAATTAATAATGAATGGTGAATGATGAATAATATATGTAGGGACGACCATTATTCATCATTCATTATTCATTATTAATTATTCATTAAAATTATAAAATCATCCCCACAAACACAAATTTATATAATAAAGGGATTATGTGCTATAATTTATATATAAAAAGCCCCGAGAGGGCTAAGCATAAGGAGGTAAAAAAATGCCATCAAATGTTAATGAACTAGTGATAAACTCTATAACTAATTTACTTGAGCATTCTATTTTAGTTGAATGCAAAGGTACCTCTACTAATGATATTTCATATGCATATACAAAAGATAAAATTTTTAACACCAAAAATGGAGTAGCTACCTTTAAGGTATCTGACAAGTTATATGTTGCTCCAAAGTACAATGGGATTGTAAAAATCCTATTAAAAAATGGGTTTAGGCAAGATTATATGATGCATGTTCCATTTTCTGATGGGAAAATACCACCTGTTTACAATCTATATTGGAATGAACTGGTGACACAATTCCGTTTACAAATTAGGCACGCCATTTAGATCTAAAATCAAATCAAAAGAGGGGGGGTTCTTGTTTCCAAGAACTCTCCTCTTTTGATTTCTATGTTTTGTTAACATTGTGTTATTTTTTTCATAAAATTCTTTTTTAAATTAGATTTTACAAAATATGCTATTCAAAATAATTACTAGTTTCTTTTAATCCATCAAATTCGGTTTGTCTTAATATTTCATATGCTATTATTGCTACTGAATTTGATAGGTTTAATGACCTTAATGTGTCTCTCATTGGTATTCTTATTGCTTTTTCTATGTATTTTTGTATTAAATCTTCTGGTAAACCTTTTGTTTCTTTACCAAATAATATAAATACTTCTTTCATTTTACTATAGTCTACATCTGAATAGCATTTTTGGGATTTTGTAGAGGCTAAAAACATGTTGTGTTCTTCTGGTTTATATTTTTCTAAAAATGTTTTTAATGATGTGTGTTCTTCTATTTCTAATTTATCCCAATAGTCTAGTCCTGCTCTTTTTAGATATTTGTCTGTTATTGAAAATCCTAATGGATATACTAAATGTAATTTTGCTCCTATTGCTGCACAGGTTCTGGCTATGTTTCCTGTGTTTTGTGGAATTTCTGGTTCGACCATTACTATATTTAATCTCATGTTTTCTCCTTCTTTCAAAGGGCACGTTGCAACGTGCCCCTACATTTACAATACTTTTATGGGAAAGAAACACACGCCTTTTCCGAAATTGCCAAAATTCTCCGTCCCTATTGGCAAAATTCTCCGTCCCTATTGGCATTTTCTTAATTCGGCAGAAAATGCTTTATCTAGTCCTGCTACAATTTTTTCAATAATTGGATTTATTTCTTCGTCTGTTAGGGTTCTGTCGTTCGCTCCAAATGTTAATGAATATGCTATACTTCTTTTTCCTTGTGGTAAGTTTTCTCCTTCATATACATCAAATACTTCACTTTTTATTAATAGTTTTCCTCCATTTGATTTTATAGTTTTTGCTATTTCTTCTGATGTTATATTTTTGGCTACTAAAATTGCTATGTCTTTTTTTATTTCTGGATATATAGATATTTCTTTGAATTTCATTTTTCCTGTTTTCTTTGCTAATAGCTTTTCTAAGTTGATTTCTAATACATATACTTGTTCTTTAGCTATTGATGGATGTATTCTTCCGATAATTCCTACTGTTTCCCCATTTACATTTATTTCTGCTACTTGACCTGGATGGAATTCTGTTATTTCTGTTTTGGGTATTACAAAACTGTATCTGTTTTCATATCCTAAATAGTCTAATACTTCTTCTGCTACACCTTTTATTACATAAAAGTCTACATTCTTTTTGTTTTCTATTCCTAAGTAATATTCTCCTGTCATTAGTGCTGAAAGTTTTAAGTCTTCTCCATATTTGTCTTCTTTTTTCCAGAAACCTTTTCCTATCTCAAATATGTTTACATCTTTTACATAGTGTGATTTGTTGTATTCATATATTTTATATAATGATGGTATTAGGCTGTATCTTAGTGTACTTCTTTCTTCTGTCATCGGATCTAATAGTTTTAGTTCTTCGAATTTGTCGTTTGTGAATTTATGTGAGTCTTTATTATTTATTAATATATATGGTAATGTGTCATTTAATCCTAATGCTATCATTTTATTCCTTATTTCTCTTTCTGTTTTATCTACTGTTCCCATTTTCATTGGTGTTATTGGTAATGTTCCTTGTATATTGTCTACTCCATATATACGACTTACTTCTTCTATTAAATCTTCTTTTATTGATATATCTAGTCTTCTTTTTGGAACTGTAACTGTTATTTTTTCTCCATTTTTAACTGCTGTAAACCCTAATTTTTCATAGACTTTTATTATTTCTTCGTCTGATATTTTTGCTCCTAAAACGTCATTTATATTTTTAGATGTAATGTCAATATCTTTATCTTGTTTATCTGATTTATCATATATTACTGTTCCTGTTTGAATTTCTGCTCCTGCATATTGTTCTAATAGTTTTACTGCTCTTTCCATTGCCATATATGTTCTATTTGGATCTATTCCCTTTTCAAAACGATTACTTGCTTCACTTCTTACTATCTTTTTTGAGGTTTTTCTTACTTTTACTCCATCAAATATTGCTGCTTCTATTATTACATTTGTTGTTCCTTCTGTAATTTCTGTTTCAAATCCTCCCATAACCCCTGCAAGTCCTATTGATTTCTTTCCATCTGCTATTACTATATCGTTTTCATCTAGTGTTCTTTCTTGACCATCTAATGTTTTTAGCTTTTCTCCACTATATCCCATTCTAACTTGTAATGTATCTCCTAGTTTATCTGCATCATAGAAATGTAGTGGTTGACCAAGTTCTACCATTACATAGTTACTAATATCTACTACATTATTTATTGGTCTTATTCCTACAGCTATTAGTCTATTTTTTATAAATTCTGGACTTTCTCCTATTTTTACATTTAGTGCTTTTCTTGCTAAAAATAGTTTGCAATCTTCTGTTTCTACTTTTACATTAAAACTTTTATTTATGTCCTCTCCATTCTCATTATGAGATATATCTATAGTTTTTACTTTTTTATCATATATCGCTCCTATTTCATATGCCATTCCTAATATGCTTAATAAGTCTCCTCTATTTGCTGTAAGTTCAAAGTCTATGACCTCATCATCTAATCCCATATATTTTACTGGGTCTGTTCCAACTACTGCATCTTCTCCTAAAATATGTATTCCGTTTTTGTCTTCTTCTGATAAGAATTTTTTGTCTATTCCTATTTCATATAATGCACATATCATTCCATTTGATTCTTGACCTCTTATCATTCCTTTTTTTATTGTTCCATCTGGAAGTTCTGCACCATCTAATGCAACTATAACTTTTATTCCTTCTTTGACATTTGGTGCTCCACATACTATATTTATTATTTCATTTCCTATATCTACTTTACAGCAGTGTAAATGATCTGAGTCTGGATGTGGTATACATTCTAATACTTTACCTATTATAAGTTTTGTTGATGGCACAAGTTTTTCTGCACTGTCATATTCATTTCCTACTCTTGTCATATCTTCTGCTAATGTTTTTAAGTCTACATCTATGTCTATATAGTCCTTTACAAAATTTGTACTTAATTTCATTTTCTCATTTCCTTTCTGTTTGATTTATTTAGGAAATAATTAATCAATTAGAAAAATTATTAATTATTTATTTTTATATATTGTTCGAAAAATAATTAGTATATTGCTAGGCATTTTAACTGAGAAATACTGGAGGCGTGCTATTGCACGTTGAGGATTTTCTCATGTTAAAATAACGACGCAAGATGCTGATTATTTTTCGAACCTATCAAATTGCTTCAAAAATCTAACATCATTAGTATACAAATACCTCATATCTGTAATTCCATATTTAAACATTGCTAAACGATCAATTCCAGTTCCAAACGCGAATCCACCATATTTTTCTGGATCATATCCATTCATTTTTAATACATTTGGATGAACTATTCCTGCCCCTAAAAGTTCTATCCAACCTGTTTGTTTACATAGGTTACATCCCTTTCCTCCACATTTAAAACATGAAACATCTACCTCATAAGATGGTTCTGTAAATGGGAAATAACTTGGTCTAAATCTTAATTCAGTTTTCTCTCCTAACATTTTCCTCACGAATATTTCAAGTGTTCCTTTTAAGTCTGATAATGAAACATTTTTGTCCTTTTCATCTATTACTAATCCTTCTACTTGGTTAAATTGATGTGAGTGTGTTGCATCATCTTCTCTTCGATATGTTTTTCCTGTACATATCATTCTTATTGGCTTGTTTCCTCCATAGTCTAACATTGTTCTTGCTTGAACTGCTGAGGTTTGTGTTCTTAGTAGATATTCGTTTGTTATATAGAAACTGTCTTGCATATCTCTCGCTGGATGACCTTTTGGTAGGTTTAATCTTTCAAAACAAAATTCGTCTGTTTCTAATTCTGGTCCTGAGATTACATCATACCCCATTGATACAAATAAGTCTTGTATTTCTTCTATTACTCTATTTATAGGATGTTTGCTTCCTCTTGTGATTTTTGTTGCTGGAAGTGTTACATCTATTTTTTCTTTTTCAAGTTTTTTGTTTAGTTCTTTTTGTTTTAGTTCTTTCTCTTTTGTTTCAATTGCTTCTACTATTGAATCTCTAATTTCATTTACTATACTTCCTAGTTTTGGTCTTTCTTCTGGTGATAGTTTTCCCATTCCTTTAAGAATTTCTGTTAGTTCGCCTTTTTTACCTAAGTATTTGACTTTTAAGTCATTTAGTCCTTGAGTCATGTCTATTTTTTCGATTTGCTCTTTGGCTTCTTTATAGATTTGTTCTAATTTCTCTTTCATATTTCATTTCCTTTCTATAAATACAATCTTTTTATGACATCTTCGATTGGTAATGTTTCTTGTTCTCCTGTTGCCATGTTTTTTAATGTAACTTTATCATTTGCTATTTCATCATCTCCGATTACTACTGCAAATGGTATGTTTAGTTTATCTGCATATTTAAATTTTGCCTTTATCTTCTTATCTTCTAGGTATATCTCTGTATTTATTTTTGCTTCTCTTAGTTTTGAAGCGACCTCCATACATTTTTCTAAATTGTCTGTCATTGGAAGTACTAAGACTTTTGATATTGATGTTTTTTCTGATTTTATTAGTCCCTCTTTTCTTGCTTGATAGAAAAATCTTGTTAATCCTATTGATATTCCTACTCCTGGAAGTTTTTTGTCTGTGTAATATTCTGCTAAGTTTTCATATCTTCCTCCTGAACATACACTTCCTAGTTTTTTATAATCATCTAAAAATGTTTCATAAACTGTTCCTGTATAATAGTCTAATCCTCTTGCTATTGTTAAATCTATTTCAAAGTTCTTCTCTGGAACTCCACATACTTTTATTAAGTTTGTTACTTGTTCAAGTTCATTTAATCCTGTGTTAAATATTTCTGATTTTATTCCAAGTTGTTTTAATGTTTCTATTTTTTCTTTGTTTGTTCCTGATATTTTTATAAAGTTCATTATTGTTTCTATTTCTTTTTTTGCTATTCCTAATTCCATAAGTTCTTCTTGAACTTTTTCTGCCCCAATTTTCTCTATTTTATCTATTATTCTTAATATGTCTGTTGATTTATCTGTGCTTCCTATTTCATCGAATATTCCATTTAGTATTTTTCTATTGTTTATATGTATTGTGAATTTTTCAAATCCTAATTCTTTAAATGTTGTATATATTATACTTGGGATTTCAGCATCATGTATAATGCTAAGTTCTCGATCTCCGATTATATCAACATCACATTGATAAAATTCACGATATCTTCCTGCTTGTGCCTTTTCTCCTCTATATACTTTTCCTATTTGATATCTCTTAAAAGGGAAACTAAGTTCTCCATAATATTCAGATACATATTTTGCAAGAGGAACTGTTAAGTCAAATCTTAAAGCCAAGTCATTTTCTCCTTTGTTAAATCGATATATTTGCTTTTCTGTTTCTCCTCCTGCTTTTGCAAGTAATACTTCTGCATCCTCGATTATAGGAGTATCTAATGGCAAAAATCCAAATCTCTCATATGATTTTTGTATTCTCTCCTTTATATCATTAAACACAATTTGCTCATTAGTCAATAACTCCATAAACCCTGGCAATGTTCTTGGTTGTACTTTTTCCATGTATATTCCCCCTTTTTATTTTACTAGCAAATATATGGATTGTACCTTTCCATATATTTCTTGTAATGCCATTTGTTCTTCAAAAATAATATTTAATATAATAGCACATTTCTCTAATATATGCAATATCTCTGTTTGTTTTCTCAGGGGAAAAAATGAATTTTTTTGTCCTGTTGTTTTCTTCTGGTGTTGGTTATGGGATAAGGGGTGGTACTATAATGCTAATATCAAACAAAGGGTCTAGCATATCGCTAGACCCTTTGTTTTGGTCTTCAGAGTTTATATTCATTCTCTCATTCTTATCAAATCTTGTCTTGCTTCTTCTAATTGTGATATATTTGTTTCTCTCAACGTACACATCAAGGCTTCTTCATCATCTTTTGATAATGGAGTTTTTAAGCCACCTATAATATCGCAATACAGTTTTTCTCGCATCCGTTTCTCTTCCAATATCTCTTTTTTCACTTTTTCGTTCCATTCATTTCTCTTATGTATGTTTCCTATTTTATCATTAACAGCTTTTATGTTTCTTAGTAAAAGTTCCATACTGAGCCATAACATGTAGAGCAATATGAATACTCCTAGAAGTAGCCCTAATGCTATTAGATCAATTACTTTATTTGGCATTTCTCTCCTTTGTAGCTCTTGAGCCAAAAATAATGTTTTGGCTGCCAATGGCACTAATACTACTAGTCCGCCTAATGCTGTTCCTGTTATCAAAGTGTACAGAATATGCATGATGTGGTGCTTAAGAAACCGTTCCATTTTTTTGTCCTCCATAGATTCCTCCATTTCCAAGTTTAGTTAAAGAATTATAATTCCTTAGCTAAACTCTTTTTTACTACCGCCTGTTACATACTATATTATACCACCTTTTTCCTGTTTATGCAATGCTTTATGTCGACTTATTTGCCTGTTGAACCAAATCCACCTTTTCTTTCCCCTTCTGCTGTATCATTATCTGTTGTTAAGAATTTTTCAAATATTGCTTGACCTATACAATCACCTTTTTTTATTATTGTATCTTCATTTTTTATGTTGAAAAATGCAAACATTATATGTCCATCATTTTCAGGATTTTCATAATAATCTGCATCTACTACTCCTATACTGTTTGCTAGTATTAATCCTTTTTTCCCTGGATTAGAGCTTCTATTGCATAGTTTTAGATATTCATCTTCTTGCATATATGCTTTTAGTCCTGTTTTTATTAAAAATGGCTTGTCTCCTCTTTTAAATGGTGGTATTACACAGTCTTCTGCTGCTTCTATATCATATCCTGCTGAATATTTTGTTTTTCTAACTGGTATGTTTATGTTTTTATCTTCAAATCCTTTTGCTATTTCAAATCCTCTTTTTCTTTCCATTTTTTCAATCCTTATATTATATATTTACAATCAGTTTTATAATTTCAATTTACATTAAATAAATGATTGTATAAGAAAATTTAATGTAATTTACTAAAGTTTATTCTTGGTTTTATTGCTGTTTTAAATATTTTTCTACTTTTTGTAAAATTTCTTTGTCTCTTTCATATGTTACTGTGTTTTTTGCTTCATCTAAATTTAACCATTTCATTTGTGATATTTCTTCTAATTGTGGTGTTTCATTTCCTTCTGTTTTATATGCTAAGAAATAAACCACTTCTTTTTCTACATCTTCCATTGGTGAATATGTTACAGTTGTCCTAAATTTTGTATCTAGTTTAACGTCTAAACTAGTTTCTTCTTTTATTTCTCTTAGTGCTGTTTGTTCTTCTGTTTCGTTTGCTTCAACATGCCCTTTTGCAAATGCCCAATGTCCTGCATTATGTTTTAATAGTAGTACTTGTAATTCTTCTGTGTTTTTTCGTAGTATTATTGCTCCACATGATTTTTCTTGTTTCACTTTCTCACCTTCTTATTATTTTTTCTATAGTTTTTTAATGATAACATAGTTCTACTCTTTTTTCAATTAATTTTTACCTTTTTATTGTTTTTTTTAGTTTTTTATGCTAATATAGAAGTAGGTGAATATCTTTTTTGTTATATGAGATATTTATAAATATTTATTTGGAACATTTATTGTTCGAATGGGGGGCTTTATGCTAAACGATAATGAGAAAGAGGATTATAAAATTGTTTCTGGAGATGGTACTTTAGATATATCTCCTGTGTATAGTCATGTAAATATAAATAAAAAAATTGAAGATTCTGATAATAAGAAAAATATTGTAATTCCTACTGAAAAAAAATAAACATTTTGATAAAAATACAAAGAGATGCAAAGGAAGAAAGCATCTCTTTTGTTATATAAAATAAAGAAGCAGTAAAAGTTGGCGCCCTAAAATAGGACACCAGCTTTTTAGTTATGTTATTTTCTATTTAGTACAAATTTCTTTATTAAGAATATTCCTGCACCGATTATTACTGTTACTACTAGTGTTAGTACAATTCCTAGATATGCATTTCCTATACCTGTTGGATCTGATACTATTACTCTTTCTGTTTTGTGTATTAGTCCTGTTGCTGCCATGTCTTGAATTCTACTTACTTTATTGTTTATATCTATAATCTTTGCTCTATTCATATATGATTTTTTATCATCTGAATTGTCGTTTACTGAAATAACTTTTGATAACACAATGTCTTCTGATACTGATTCTCCTGGTTTTAAGTCTGTTGTTACTAATGGGTTCTTACTGCTTGATATAACTATTGTGTTGCAATCATATACTTCTGATGGATCCATTTCTCTTTGAAGAAGTGCTTGATCTTCTTCTTTTGCGTCTACTACTTTTGGGGCATAAACTTTGTCATCATCATATTGTTTATAATACATTTTCTCAAAGTCTTCTTTGCTCTTTGTTACTAAATCCCAATTTTCGTTTATTACTGCTCCTGTGTAGCTTTGTTTTGCGAATGTTAGGTTAGTTGATACAAAGTCTGCTACTGTTTCTGCTCTTGTTGTTGTTTCTATTGTTGCACGATTATTTTTGCTTATAGTATAGTCTTTAGTTTCTGTCAGTCCTGAAACTACTTTATCTGTCCAATACCATGGTGTTCCAGCGTCTGTGTATGTATTTATGTGTGTAAATGCATCATCTGCTATATTATGTTTTCTCATTTTTCCTTCATAGTAAACAATCTTTGTTGGATCTTCTTCATAGAAACCTAATGCTATAGCATTTTTTTGTAGTTCTTCTACATTATCAGGTGATACCTGTTTATCTGTGTAATATGTTATTGTATCTTTTTCGCCTGTATTTGTAACTGTTATTTTATATGTTATTTCTAGTGTTGCTCCATTTACTAATTCACTACTCATAGAAATATTGATGTCGTTTCCTTGTGCTGCTTGTACTACTGCTGGAACTGCTTGATTTCTAATTTCTTCTGTACTAGCATCAAATTGTACTGTTCCATTTTGTAATACTAATTTTAAACGTGTAACTTCTTTATTTATTGTTAGTTCTGATTTTGCTCTTGGTGTTAATGCAAAGTCAATATTTTTTATTGTGTATGCTGGATTTTGTGAAACACTTTCCGTTTTTGCATATTCTACTTCTATATCTAGTAATGATGTATAAGCATATACCATATATTCTGTAGGATGTTTTAATGCATGTAATACATCACTATATTTGTAAGAACCCTTAGGTGGAGTAGACTGACTTTCAGATGGAGTATTTAAAAGCTTGTTTACTTCTATTCTTCTTGTTACTTCATCATATGCATCTGAGTATCTTACATTTTCATTTTCTTGCCCTGAATACCAATATTGATTATCATTAGTTTTTGGATTTGCTCTACCTGATTGATAGAATTGTCCATTATATGCACAGTAATAATCAACACCATTTAATGGGAATGTAGTATAACTACTATGTTGCTCTGATTCTTTTGGATTACTCTCATTATATTTTGCAGTGTCTCCATATATAAATCTTACTACATATTGACCTGGTATGTATTCTTCAAATGCATATTCACCATCGTTATTTGTTTTTGTTCTTGCTCTTACATATTCTACGACGTTAACTTTTCCATCTGTGGCTTTTCTTGCTTTTAACTCAACTAGTTCTGCTGTAATGCCTTTGGCTCCATATTTACCTTCATATTTTGGGTATGCCCTTTCTGGATTGTCCTTATTTTCTAGCCAGTAATTAGCTGACTGTCCTACTGTTTCCCAAGCATTTCCTTGTATTATTCTTTTATCACTCGGATCAACTAATACAAATGCAGATGCTCTGTCCCAATCTTCTTCTAATTTCGATGGTTCACTTGCACATTCAAAGTCATAAACTTGATTACTGTCTAAGTTACCAGGCATTGAAATTGAATCGAATACTCCTGCTGCTCTATATTCTCCACTTTGTATTGGTGAATGATAACTATATGGATATTTACCTTGTGTAGTTCCTGCATCATCACTCTTTCTATAATATGTTGAATAAGCATTTATTTCAGATCTTGTATATATAGTTACTTTTTTGTTTTTATCTTTTTTGTCTAGGTTATCTTGTAATATTAAATAAGCATGGTTTTTATCCTCTGGTCTACTTTCGTTTTTATAAGTACAATTAAATTTAGCATGTGTCGTTGAGTTTTCACCTAATCTATAAGTTATATATATAGATAGCATTTCATTATTTTGTAGTATAAATTCATCGTTAAGTGTTATATATAAGTCATTTGCTTTTCTTGCCCCATCTATTTGATTTGTATTTTCTACTAGTCCAGCAATTATATTTCCTCTTCCTGTTTCTGAACCAGGAACATATTGACTGTTTTCATAAACTTGTAAGCCAAAACTTGCATTTTTATTTGGGTCTTTTTCTGATAATGGTTTTTCTATAGCTTCTTCGCCATTTGGTATAACATGACTTCCTTGTACCCCTGGTATTTTCATATTTCCTGTGGTTAAATATTCATTACTGTATGAATAATAATTTGAATCTATATAAGACACTATTTCATTTACACTTGTTGGCATAGCCGAATTGTTCTTTACATTAATTCTATATGTTATATACATTTCAATTGGTGCATAATTTTCTGGATATTCAGCTATTCCATCTCCATTAATATCCCCTGCTTGTTTATCTCCTATTTTCGGGTTATTTCCTCCAAGTTTATAATTTGCATAATTATAGTCAGCAGTGGCAACTTGTTGTTCAATGCTTGAGGTCGCTCGTGTGCCAATATCACTAGCTGCAAGTTTTACTCCTTTTTTACTGAATGTATTAAATTTGTAGGTCTCATCTTGTCCATTTATTGATACTACTGCTTGATATAAATCTTCTGTTAGCTCTAATTGAGTTGTAGGTCTTTCAATAAGTCCTAAGTTTACATGTAATTGTCCATTATATATAATTGGGTATCCATTGTATTGGGCTGATGGGTTATTTGCAGTTATTCTATTTCCTTTCTCATCTGTTAATGCAAATTTGTCATAAACGGGATAATATTGTCCACCTGCTAATGATGTTTTACCATCTTGCTCTGAATCATAGCCTGCATATGCTTTTATTGTAGAGTCCCAGATGTATTGTAATACTTGTTTTGCTTCTGTTTTATCAGATGCTGCATTTATTACTGCTCCATATATTTCCTTTTTATATACATTATCATCTTCTATTCTCATATGTGTTTGTAAATATGAAGCTAAAGCTGCAGAAACTGCTTTTTTATACTTTTGTACTATGCCTCCACCATCTTCGCTTTTTAAATCTTTCGCTAAACTAAATATCTTATTATATCCATTGTTTAAATATTCTCCATCAAATATTTTTTCTGGTACCTTATATGACATTGGATATGAATTAATTGTCCTAAACCTTTCATTAAAGTAATTTCTTTCATTTACTATTTCTGAGCCTTTCGAGGTCTTATTCCAATAATCTGTGTTGTAATATTTTTTTATCTCTCCTCCACCTGCTCCATATGTATTTGTATATAATATTCCATCATATCTAAATTCTACATAGTATTTATGTGTTGCATTTAACCCTTTAAATTCATAGTGACCATTTGCATCTGTAAATGTAGGGTTTGTACTTGTATATACTTTTGCTAATTTTTTAGTATTTAAATCATATAATCTTACTTCAATTCCTGCAAAAGGTGAATCCCCATCACCTTTCATTCCATCAAATGATTGGTCTTTTCCTGTTGTTCCATCTAACCAAACATCTCCTGCTAAATCCATTTCTTCTGCTGGTGGTGGTGGAGGTGGTGGATTATCTGGTGGATTATCTGTTGGTCCTGGTGGGATTATTGGTATTGATAGTAATATTGAATCTTTTTTATATTGTACATCACCTCTAAATAGACGCATATTCTGATATGGATCACTTGATTTTTTTGTCGCTTCTACTCTTCCTTTTGCTTTTCCTCTATATGCTTTTGTAGCTTTTCCTCCCTTACCTTCACAATGAGGACAACTATCGGCATTTACTTCAAACACACCTGGATGACTCACACACATTCCTGGTGGCGCATGTTGGAAGGCAGGCATTTCTTCTATGTTTTCTTCATACCATACAAATTCTAAATCATATGCTGTAGTTTTTACATCTTGTACCTCTGCTGAAACACTATCTATATATTCTATAGATACTTTAAGATTTAGTTCTGTTATACTATCGCTATAAGGAAATTTAATATAAAAGTCTTTTCCATTTGGTATTTCCTCATATACTGTTGTCCCTTCCTTATCTGTTACTTGTGCTGAAGGTATTTTATTTACTTTAGTTTGATCAGTTATTGTACATTCATCTTTACTTAACCAACTAAAGTCTATTTTACCAAATTTTGCTTCATTATAAGTAATAGTAAAAGGTCCAACTATATAATCTTTTTCTTTTATTCTAACCTTTGCCTTTGACTTATCTCCCTTTAAGTCTGCTTTATTATTAGGTATCCACTCGTCAACATAATACTTTGCTGCATCATTTAATGAGGTATTACCTTCATGAGGACATTTAGGATTTTCATATTCATTTATATACTTCCAAAGTGCTTTTTGTACAAAATATGATGGATTCTTATATGCATCATAATACTTATCTGCAAAAGCATACAGAGCCTCAGCAATATCTACATTTCCAACACCTTCGGCATTTCTAACATTTTTCCAAGGTCCAAAATTCAATTTTAGCCCTTTGTACACTTTGCCACCTTCCCAAGCAGTTCCCTTTAATTCATATTCTTCTTTAAATTTCAAATTCTTCAATGCATTTTCTTCACTTGTAGCATATGTTGTACCTGTATCAGTTTCTATCTTTAACGCTGCAGCACTTCCTAGCCCATTTCCCAAGGCCCATTTATGATTTTTACAATAATATCTTTGACCGCCAACCCATTTACCATCTTGTTTTGTAGCTCCAATTAAAATAAATCCACCCCAGTGTATATCATCAGCTGTATAAAACTCTCCTCCATTTGTCCCTTCTAGTGTAACTGTTGCTCTTACAGTATTACATATAGTTAATAAAGCTATTGCTACAAATATAAATATAAATATTATTTTACTTAATTTTCTTTTCATCTTTATCCCTCCTTTCCTATATTATTTATCACCTTTTTGTTTATAATATATATTCCTACAGCCATTATGCCCATAAATATTATTGCAAAACCTATGTATAGTACTACACCTGTTTTAGGTCCTATTATTATGTCTGCTTGTCCTAAATCGTTTTCATTTTGTGCTTTGTTTCCTGGTGTAGAATTGTAATCTTCTAGTCCTTCATCATTATATGCTTCATAAATTTCTGCTGTATTGTTTGTTAAACCTGTGTTATTTTCTGTTACTTTTTTTGTTAATACTAGTTTTAATGTAGCACTTTCTCCTGGTTGTAATAGTTTATTTGTTAAACTAGAGTTATATATGTTTCCATCTGTTCCTAAATACCAGTCTGCATTTGTTTCTGAATTGAATTTTAGGTCTGTTGATGATAAATAGTCTATTATTCTGCTTGCATATCCTGGAATAGCTCCATTGTTTGTAACTGTAATTGCATATTCTACTGTTACTGTTGAACCTTCTAGGTATTTTGATGGAATTTCTACTTTTTGTAGTTTTGCATTATTATAAGTATTTGTTGTTGTTCCTTTAGATGTTTTTACTGTTATTTTTGATATTGTTTTTGTTAAACTTAAGTCAAATTTTTTACTTACCACTAATCCTAAGTCCATGTTATATACATTTGATGTTAAATTTATTACATTTGTTGCTGCACATGAAGTAGTTGTACCATCTATGTTTACCTTCATTGTTACTGCATCATTATTTGTTGTTGCTTCTCCTAAACCATATGCTGTTACATCATAATTTGCCATATCATATAAGAATACTACTATATAGTTGCCTGGGGTTAAATTATTAAATGTGTATGCTCCATTTTCTCCTGTAATGCTTGATGCTACTGTTTGTCCTTTTTCATTTATTAATATTACTGGTATTTGTGGTAAAGTTTTTTCATCTATATCTCTTATACCATTTGCGTTTTCATCTAACCAAGCTAGTCCTGAAATTGAACTTGTTTGTACTGTTTGATTATTATCTCCTATTGTATAATTTGTTTTACTTATTTTATGTTGTATTGTTGAACTAGAAAGTTTATCTATTCCATTTGCTTCAACTTCAAATTTATTTGAAACTGTTTTTTCGTTTTCTTCATCCCCCAGTTCATTTGCTCTTGCTGTTAATTCTATTATTAATGTTTGATTTTCTGGAATATCTGTTGTTAAAGTATATTGCTTTCCTGAAAGTTTATAAGTATCTGTTGTCTCTCCTAAAGTATATTTTACTGTTTGTAAAGATAAACCATCTGAAAGATAATCTGTAACTTTTGCATTATATGCTGTTACATTACTTGTATTTTTTACTGCAATTGTATATACTATTTCGTCTCCTTCTGTTATATTTCCAGTTGTATTATTACTTGAATGTGAAATTTCTAATTTAGGTTTTCCTACTGTAAATGTCTCCGTATTGCTTTCTACTTTTTCATTATATTCATCACAAGTACCTTCCATTTTTAAAGATATAGATTTATCTCCTTTTATATCATCTAGTGTAAATGTTACTACTAAATCACTACTTTTGCTAAAATCGTCAATTGTCCAAGTAATTGTTGAGCCATCTATTTTTTGTTTTATTTTTTCTTCATCATATGTTGTTGATTTATATGTTAAACCATCTGGAATTTTACATGTTATTTGTAAATTTTTAAGATCATCTTGTCCTAATTTATTTATTTTTAAATAATAAGGTATTTCTTTTCCAGCTATTAGTTCTCCAACATTATCTCTTTTTAATTCTAAATTTAGATATGCTTTTACTTTTTCATTTGACATTTTATTTGATGTAAATGTTACAGGTTTTCCATCATCGCTTGCTGTTGCCATTGCTTCTATATCTACTGTTGTTGAGTTTATTAATTTCACAATATCTTCTATTGTTGTTTCTTCTATTGCTTTATTATAACTTTCATCTGAATCATAATCTGCCCTATTTATGAAGAATTCCTTTACAGCTCTATAATAGCTTTCATCTGAATCATATAATTTTCTTTCTATGATATCTTCTATCTTATTTTCTGTTCTGTTTCCTACTGTTAAGAAGAATTTTGTCTCAGCACTTGCTCCTGCTGCTAAGCTATTTATTGTTTCTGTATGCTTTTTTATACCTGGATATGTTTGATATCCAAATTCTGTAGTGTCTTGCTCATATTTGGTATAAAATGACTCATTTGGAATTGGTACTTCTACTGCTATGTCTTTTACTTCTGTTGTTCCTACATTTGTAACTTTTACTGTGTATTCTATTCTTTGTCCTTCTTTTACTTTTGCACCATTTGCTACATCTGCTGTTACTTCTACTTTTAGTTCTGGTCCTGTTCCTGTTGATAGTCCAACTACTGGTGCTGAGGCTGTTTCTGACATTCCTTGTAGTGCTCCATCCATGTTTCTATATGAAACTTGATATGCACTGTATGTACTTTCTTCTCTTGATAGTCCTTCTGGAATTTCAACATCATAGCTGAATACTAGTTTGTCTCCTTTTACCATTTCGTCTTCTACTTGTATTAAGTATGATTTTACTGTTTCTAATGTTTCTGCATTTTCTGTCCATCCATTGTTACTATTGTTTAGGTCTTTTGTTGCATTTTCGTTTCCACTATAATATACTTTTAGTTTATCGTTTTCTACTCCTTCTACTGCTTTTATCTTACTTACCATTTCTGCTGTGAATGTGCTTCCTAAATCATCGTTTGTTGATAATGATTTGTTTCCTTCTGTTGGTGTTCTTCCTAATATTGCTACATCTCCACATGTGTAGTCATTGTTGTTTATTACTGTTATTTTTTCTGTTGCTATTCTTGATTTTGCTGCTACATCTATTTTTCCTATTTCTTGTTCTCCACTCATTGATGTTAATTCTTCTTTTTCATTGTTGTATCCTGATATACTGTTTAGTGTAATTATTCCTGTTGGTGCCATGTATGTTATGTTTGATGTTGTTTCTACTATTTCTTGATTGTTATTTGTTACTTTTACATTCATTTTTTCTGTAATACTTGGTGCTGTTTTGTCTACTTTTATGTTTGCTCCTATTATTAGGGTTGTTCCTTCTACTGATAATACATCATTGAATTTTGTTTGTTCTCCTTCTAGTATTATTCTTATTACTTTGTTTCCTTTATCGTTTATTATTATGTCTCCTTTTTTTGCTGTTAGTTCTGCATTGTATAATATATTGATAGTTTTTACATTTATTTCTTCTATGTATGATGGTAGTTCTATTTCTATTACTGGGTTTTTGAATAGTCTGTTTGTGTTGTTGTTTGTTTGTAGTGCAACTCTTATTTCTACATTTTCATTTTCTATTACTGTTGATAAGTTACTGCTATTTATTGCACTTGATATTTGTAGTGTTGGTTGTACTAATGTAATTTCTGTGCTAAGTTCTTCTTGTAGTGATTCTGTTTTTCCTGTTAATACTGTTGTTAGTTTATTTATTTTTTTTACTGTTTCTTCATTGTATTCT
This sequence comes from uncultured Clostridia bacterium, assembly GCA_948739805.1. Lineage (GTDB taxonomy): Bacteria > Bacillota > Clostridia > TANB77 > CAG-508 > CAKPSH01. The sequence continues at coordinate 61,039 of CAPYID010000006.1, forward strand.
GCTGATTTCATATATTTTGTTGTTTCAATTGTTAATACTCCATCTGCTTCTGGTTTTGTTGTTACCATTTGAATGTTTGATGTTTCTTGTTCAAATGTATATGAGGTGTTGTCTTTGTTTAATTTTCCTATTGTTACTCCTTCTGATATTATATTTATTTCTCCATTTTCTCCTAAGATTTTTATTAGGTTTTCTCTGTTTACTGATATTTGTTTATAATATGTTTCTGCCATATAGTTTTGTCCTGCTTCATCTGTATAGTATTCTCTGCTTTTATTTATTTCTATATTATTAATTGTAGGGTTATATCCAATATTTGCTCTTATTTGTTGTGTGAATTCTGTGTTTGCTGCATCTTTTACTAACATGTATCCTTTTGCTATTTCTGTTTGTTTGCTGTTTATTGAATATGATACAACATTTTTTGATTCTTCTGGTAGTTTTAGTTCTCCACTGATGTCTTTTCTTATTTCTTTTTCTTCATTATTATATACTAGTAGTCTTGATGCTAGTACTAGTGCAATTTTGTTTGTCTCTTCTTCCATTTTGTTTGTTTCTTCTGATTTTTCAGGTTCTGTAGCTTCTTTTCCTTCTGTTGTTTTATTTACTAGTTCTCCTACTGTTTGAGTTGTAGTATTTGAGTTATTGTCTGTAGCTTCTTGGCTTTCTTCTAATGAATATATTAAGTTTATTATATATTCATCTGTTGAGTCTTTTACCCATGCCACTTTATTGTTTCTGTCTGGTTCGTTTACTACTTTTAATGAAACTACTCCTTCTGAATATCTATAGTTGTTTTCATTAAATGCTGTACCATCGTCTCCATTTGTTGCTTTTGTGCTTGAAGAGGTTACACTTACTTTTTCTGCTTCTTTTCCAAATAGTGTTGGTACTTTTAAACTTATTTCTGTTGATTTTACTGGTAGCAAGTTGTTTACTATTTTTGATGATACTAGTAATTGTAGTAGGGCTTTTTTGTGCCCTTCTTCTTCAAAAACTGCATATTTTGAAATTCTACTTGTAAGACTACTTTCGGCTTCTTCTGATAGTGCTAAGTTAACTATTATTGCTTTTTCTGCTTTTATTTCTTTTCCTGAGTTGTTTACAAATATTCCTGTTAGTTTAACTTCTGCATCTTTAGAAAAGTTGTTTAAGTCAAATTTCTCGTCTTTTACTATTTCTATTGGTATTTCAACTTGTCTTTCTTCTCCTTTATTTACTTGGTTTAGTGTTACTGTATTACTATTTTCATCAATGTTTTGTACTCCATTTGGTAGTTCTTCTCCTTTTACCATTTTGAAGTTTGCATTGCTTATTTTTATTACTGCATCTTTTAGATACCCTTTTGTTACAGACACATTTAAAAATAGCTTTAATTGACTGTTATTCATTTCTGTTATTTTTTGATGAGTTTTTTCTCCTTGTTCAGAAACGAAGTACGCATCAAAGCTTATATCTGTTTTATTGATGTTTGTGGCTTGCTCTTCATATTTTACATTGGCAGCATATGTTTTTCCTGCATATACTCCTAAGAAAATAAAATGAGCAAATGTTAATGTGATGATAAGCATAATTGCTAACATTTTATTTAATATTTTTTGGTTCATATTGGTTACCTCCCCATTTATTTTATAATTTCATAAATTTCTTGCGTAATATATTATTAAATTACTTTTATATAAAATCCCATATAATACCATTATACTCCATTTTGTAGCTGTTTTCAATCTTTTTTTTAGTTTTTTTAAGTTTTTATGTTAATATTTTTGATTTTTGTTTGATTTTTTCCTACGGTTTTGTATTTATCTATTCTTTTTTCATGTTTATTAAGTTTTTTTGACATTTATATTTTGTTTTTGTAATATTTCTGGGTTTTTTACTTAAAGTTTTAGGGAAATAAGCATTACGTGTCTTTCAAATATTATCAATGTGCTTTTTCATTTTTAATATCATATGGAGCATGATGCTCTTAATTTTGTGGTATACTTACATATGTTTCTTATTTTAAGATTTCCCAATAGCCACTTTTATTTGAACCTACTCTTTTTATATATTTTTTATCTTTTAATCTTCGAATTATTTTATTAATATAAATTTCACTATATTCTGTTAACTTCAGAAAATCAGTTGTCTTATCTGTTGGATTATTTTTTATTAATTCTAAAAGCTTAGTTTCAGCATCATTCAATTCCGTATTTTTTGTTAATTTGTAATCATTTTCAAGTAATTGTTTATTTAATGGTATTGTAACAATTATAGTATGTTCACTTATATAAAAAGCATCTTTTCCATAATTCTTTACAATCAAAGGAATTCCATGTCCTGTTTGGTCAATATAATACAAATCACTAAAAACTTTTAAAAGTTTTTTATTTATTGGTTTTGACACCCCTGCAAAAAAATCTTCTCTAGTTAATGCTGAAGGTAAGCCTCCATTAGAAACAATTTCTACTCTATCATCATATATATATACTGCTGGTGGTATTTCTTCTGACCATTTTGTGTGCACACACGCATTCATCCATGCTTCTTTAAAAGAGCTAAAATCAAAATACTTTTCTTCTTGTCTCTGAATTCCACCAACTTTAACTTTAGTTTCATTTATACTTTCCATATATTCTAAAACATTATTGACAGATAATAATAAACACTTTCCTCCATATTCAGTTCTTTTTAACATAACTGTTTTGTCTGTTCCTGCAAATGTAACAACCTTAATTGATAAATCATTTTTATCTGCTAATAATTCCGCCATCAAATTATACTTTTTATTGTTGTTCAATAATCCCAAATTTTCTTCAAATTTCTCATTATTAATTTTAATATCATTTGATAAATACAAACCTTTTAACATTTTGAAAGTTAAATCTTGATTTACTGCTTCTTTTTGAACTATGAAATCTGGCTCTCCTTCTCTATTTATTAAAGCCTTCAACATTTCTGGAGACAACTGTTTATCTTCATCAAATGATCTACTATAATACTTGCCAAAAGCTGAATATGGAACATTATCTCCTTTTACATAGACCTTTATAATTTTTTTATCTTCTATTAGTTCCAATGCAATATTAGGTATTATTTGTGGCTTTATACCTTCTGCAATTTTTCTTGAAACATCCCTTAATGTTTTTTCATTTAAATCCACTTGTCCAATAATATCCCCATTATTTTTGACTCCAAAATATAAGGTAGCTTCACCATGCTTATTTAACATAGCAGAAATTGATATCACGCCTTCAATAAGTTCACTTGTACTTTTTTTGAATTCAATTTTTTCAGATTCAAAACCTAAATTCATATAAAATCATTCTCCTTTTATTCTATACTTTATTCTATACTTTATTCTATACTTTATTCTATACTTTATTCTATACTTTATTCTATACTTTATTCTATACTTTTGTCAAATATTCTTAATTGTTATGTTACAATTTATACTTTTTTAGAACAAATAAGAAAAATCTTTGATTTATCTTATTTGTTCTTGTTCACACTTTTCTTCTTTTTGCATATATTATAATATTAGAAATTTTGAAAGGATGATTGATTATGAACGAAAATAATATTGATATGACTAAACTTATGCAAATGCTTTCTAAGATGGATAAAGCTCAATTGGAGAAGGGTATGCAACAGGTTCAACAGATGCTATCTAAGGATAAGGATAAAAATCAAAATCAATAATACATATGTGTGGGCAGATAGCAAGTCGATTTCACTTGTTAGTCTTGCCTATGCAGTTTAATTTTTACTTTTATGGGGAGGTATGTTAATGGATGAGTCTGAAATGTCTGATATGATAAAAAATATTAGTAAAATGATAAATGATGGGAATATTCCAGATGATATAAAAAATATTGTTAATAATTTGAAGTCTGATGGTTCTTCTAATAATAGTTCTTCTAATTCTAGTTCTACTAGTAATTCTACTTCTTCTGCTCCTAATATAGATTTTGATACTATTTTTAAGATGAAGTCCATTTTCGAGAAGATGAATTCTACTGAGGATCCTAGGGCTAATCTCCTTCGCTCTTTGAAACCATATTTGAAGGAGAGTAGAAAGTCTAAGGTTGACCAATATATTCAGTTGTTTAATATGACTAAAGTAATGGATATTTTAAAACCAAATGGTGGTGAGAATGCAAAATGACACCTAATTTTCCTTTTTTTAGGTTTCCTATGTATTATAATTCTTATAGGAATCCTTATAATTTTAGAAATAATTCTATGTTTCCAGGCTCAGATAGTCAAAGTTACAAAAAGTATGATGACAATGTGGTTAAAAATGGTAGCCAAGTGCAAAGACTTCCATTTTCTTCTAATTCAGCTAATAATGAGCAGACAAGAAACATTGGAGCATCTTCCTCTAGTTCTTCTGATGATCAGTTTTTTGATATTTTTGGAATACGCTTATATTTTGATGATATTTTGATTTTGTGTTTATTGTTTTTCCTTTATCAAGAGGAGGTTAATGACCAGTTTTTGTTTATTGCTTTGCTTTTGTTATTGTTGTCCTAGATATCTTGCGAATTTAATGATTAAAGGTTTAAATTAAAATAAAGGACACGTCCTACGTGCCCCCAAGATCTATCTTTTGTTATTTATATATTTCCTCTTTTGTTTATTATTTCTTTTGTTTGTTTTTTTATTTCTTTAGTTTGATTTATCTTATGTATTTTATATATTCATTTGTTTATTTATAGTGATTTTCTTATGAGTACAAGCCCTACTCGATTGTCTTTATTATATTTTACATTTTTATTTTTTAATGTCAATACCTCTTTTTTTTATGTAATAGTCTATTAGTAAATTTTTTCTTTCTAGTCCTTAGAAGTAGTGTGTTTTGTTTTTAATTTTAATAATGTTACATTTTTATTACAATTTCGTTATATTTTGTAATATTTCTCTTTTCTCTTACGCATATAATGTTTTTTGGTTAAAATATGATTTTTTGGTTGTGTAAGAGCCCTCAGTGACTCCTTAACAGCTCCCTTAAATAAGGGTGCTAAGTATAGAAATAGAGAGGTCATAGACCTCTCCTCTTAGGTAATTCTTTCTTAATTATTTTGCAAATATCCCTAGGCTTAAACCTACTGCAATGCAAATTACACTTATTATTATCCCAAAACTAATAAATATTAGGTATTTAATAGCTTCTTTTGTACTTATTTCATCTTCTTCATCTACCCGCTTGTTTTCCTCTTCCACCTCTTGTGTGTAAAGTGTGTTGTTCTCCATTGTAATTACCTCCTTATGCATGGGCATTTTGCCCTTATTTTTACTGATAAATTATACCATAGCTTTTATTCTTTTTCAATTGTTTTTTTAATAAAGAATTACTGCTATTTTTAGTTGCTACTTTTATGTTTATTCCATTGTTTATGGTTATACTTATTTCTCCATTTTGGTCTGTTCTATATATTTTTGCTCCGATTTTCTTTTAATCTTTTTATAACTCCTTCATTTGGATGTCCAAATTTATTGTTTTTTCCTACTCCTATTAGTGCAATTTGTGGCTTTACGGCTTCTATAAATTCTTGTGTGCTTGATGTTTTTGAGCCATGATGCCCTACTTTTAATATCATAGATTTTAATTCGTGTTTTGCTATTTTTACTACCCTTTCTTCTGCCATACTTTCTATGTCTCCTGTGAATAGCATACTGAATTTGTTATATATGAGTTTTGCTACTATTGAATTGCTGTTTATGTCGTCAAAGTATAATTTACTTTCTGGATATATAATTCTGATTTCCACATTGTTATCCACATTTATAACATCTCCCCTTTTTACTACTATAATGTTTATTTTTTTATTTACTACTATTTCCATAATTTTTTCATAGTTATATACTTTTTCTGCTTGTTTTGAGATTATTATGTTTTTTACTTTTAGTGAGTTTAATACTGCAATTAAGCCTTGACAATGGTCAGCATCAAAGTGTGATATCATTATATAGTCTAGTTTTTTTATTCCTCTGTCTAGTAGGTATGGAACTAGCGTATTCTTTCCTATATCATAATTTCCAGATGAGTTCATTGTTCCTCCTCCATCTATTAGCACTTTTTTGTTGTTGGGTGTTATGATTAGGCTTGAGTCTCCTTGACCTATATCTATGAAGTGTATTTTTAGGTTGTTGGGTATGTGTATATAGTTACTGAATATTATGGTTATTATTAATACTATTGCTAAAATTTTCGTTATTTTGTCTTTTCTAGTTATTCCTTTTTTTACATTTGCTCTTCTATATGTATAATTTGCGTCTTGTCTTGCTATTTTTAAGATTATTGCATAATATAAGAATATTGATAGTATGTTCGGAGTTGTAATATATATTTTTGATAATGGTATTCTGCCAAAGATTTTGGCAATGATTATTAATATTTTTATTAGAGTATTAAGAAAGATTGATATAAAACTTGCTATTTCTAATGATATTAAGGATAAAAATGCACATATAAACCCTAAAATTATTACTATTCCTATTAAATAACTTATTATGATATTGGCAAATATAAATGTTAGTGATATTGTGTGGAAGTTTGTTATCATTATTGGGATTATCATTGTTTGTGCTGATAATATTACTGATATTGCTTCTGATATTTTTTTATTTAGCTTGATTTTTCTTAGTTGTTTTGTGTATGTTTTGTTAAGTAGTAGAATTCCTATTACTCCTCCATATGAGAGTTGAAAGCTGATACTGTTTATACTATGTGGGTTGCAAATTAGTATTATTAACATTGATAAGCATACATTATTTATTGTGTCTTTTTTTCTATAAAAGAAACTTGCTCCTAGTGTAATTATTCCCATTATGCCTGCTCTTGTTACTGAGATTGATGTGTTTGTTATTAGCATAAAGAATATTATTCCTAATATTTTTAGTGTTTCTTTTTTTCTTTTACTTATATTTATTTTGTCTAGTAGATATGTAATTCCTAATATTACATATGACATGTGTGCTCCTGATACTGCTAATATATGATAAATTCCACTGTTTCTAAAGTCCTCTTTTATTTCTTCTTCTATGTTTTCATTGTTTCCTAATAGTATTCCTATTAATAGTCCTGCTTGCTTTTGGGGTAATATCTTTTTTATGTTGTTTTCTATTTTGTTGCTTATTTTGTGTGTTGATATTTGTATTTTGTTTATATTATCTTCTTTTATTATTTGTATTCCACTTCCGCTATATGTTATTATTCCATAAATTTTTAGCGTTTTTAAGTATTCTGAGTAGTCAAAGCCTTTATAGTTTCTTCTTTTTTCTGGAGCATTATATGTGCCTTTTATTTTTATCTTGTTCCCATATTCTAGTTTTTGTTTTTGCTTGTTTGGAATGTTTAATATCAATTTTATATTTTTATATGTGTTGTTCCCATTTATGCTTTCGATTTTTATTGTGTAACTCGTTTTGTATTCTCCTGTTTTTTCATTGCTGATTATTGTTCCTATGTATGTTTGTTCTTCTGCTTCCATTTTATATATAGTTTCATATTTTTTATTAGAGTATGATGTTATTGTATTTGATATTATTATTGAAGTTATTAACAAAATTAATGCTTTTGTATTAATTTTATCAACTGATACATGTTGTACTGCTTTTGTGTTTTTTGTAACATGATGTTTCATCCCTATAATGATTGTGTATATAATTATCATAGTAATTATAAAGGGAGCTATACTTGTTTTTAAGTATAGCTCCCAAATTATTCCTATTATATACCCTATTAGTATTGCTAATATTGGTCTTTTCATTTTTACCACCTTGTGATTTTTTGCCCCCATGTTATTCTTAATTGTTTTAGTTTATTATTCTTCTTGCTGATACATAGAAGTATCCATCACCGTCTATGCTAGAGATTATTACTCCTTTTCTGGAGTTAGCAGCATGTATAAATTTTCCACCTCCGATGTTTATTCCTACATGTGTTATTCGCTTACTTTTGCTAGATCCAGAGAAACATATTATATCTCCTGGTTTTAGATTTGATTTGCTTATTGCACTTCCATTTCCAGCTTGACTGCTACTTGAACGTGATAAAGAATAACCAAAATGTTTGTAAACATATTGTGTAAATCCTGAACAGTCAAATCCAGATGGAGTGTTTCCTCCATGAATGTATCTGTAGCCTAAATATTTTTTTGCATATGCTACTATTTCTGATGCTTTCAGATTTGTTGTAGCTGTGTTTGATATTTCCTCTGTTTCTACAGTTGGTGCTGTTTCTGTCATAGGAACTTCTGCTTTTGCTGTTATTTTAGTTGTTGTTTTCTTTTCTGCTGTTTTTGTTCTTCTACTTGCACTTCTTGATGTTACTTGAACTTTTGTATCTGATATATACTTGGCTCCAACATATCCTGTATTTCCTTTATATTCTATTTTTACCCAACCATTATTTTCTTCTATTATTCCTACTTCTGCATTTCTTGATAGTACTGATATGACTTTTCCTGATATGTCTGGCTGTTCTCTAAAGTTTATTGAGTTTGCATTTATATACCCGACTTTGTTTTTGGTGTCTACTTCTTTTAGCTTTTCTGTTCTTACCCAGCCTTCAATGTTGTCTGATGTCACATATGACCAACCATTTAGTTCTGTTTCTATTTCAACATTCATATCATTTTCTAATATAGTAGTTGTTGTAGAGCTTATTAATGGTATTTTGTATAATTTTTCGCCCTTGTTTATTTTCTTAGTAGTACTTTCTTCTACACTTTCATTCGTACCTTCTTCTTCTGATGGATTGTTGTTATTTTCTTCTGGCTTATTATTGTTTTCTTCCTCAGAAGGTTTGATTTCTTCACTAGGATTTGTTGGTGGTGTTTTTATTTCTTCATTTACTTTTATATAGTCTCCACTGACATAACCTTCGTATGCGTTATTTGTTTTTGAGTCTATATATTTTACTTTATACCACCCATTGTCAGTACGTTCTAATATTTCAACTTTTTCGTCTATTGAAAGTAATGTTATTATAGATGAGTCTGTTGAATTACTTTTTCTTAGTCTTAACGTATCTGTGCTAACAATTCCTGTGGTTGCAAAACTATATACTGCTGTACAGCATATAATTAATCCACATAGTAAAGAAATTATTATACGCTTTTTCAATATATCACCCCTAAAAATTTATCACGCATTAGTATTATACGCTATTTATTTTTATTTGTCAAATTTTGGACGAAACAGTTTCCTCTTAATTATTTAATGGTTCCTTCCTTTCATATTTTATGTGTTCAATATTACTGTTTTTGCTACGTTCTACCATGCATTTATATACTCTGTCTCTTAATTCTTGCTTTTGTTCTTTTTTGGGTAATTCTTCGTTTGCAAAGAATGGTCCATCTACATATGTGACTATTTTTATTTTGTCTTTGTTTTTTCCATAGCTTTGATATGTGTTTGTCATAGAAAATACTGGTTTTTTTAATTCTATTGGATATGCAAATGATACTGATTTAAATGGTCTTATTTTTGTATAATATGGCCATATATGTGCTTCTGGATATATTGTTATTGAGTGTCTTTTGTGGATGTGCTTTTCTATCGTTTTTAGGAAATTTTTCATTGATTCTTTATCTCCTGGAACTGGTATTGCTCCTAACATTTCAATAATGTTTTTTGCGTGTTTTATTGAAATGTTTTCTGGATTTACTATTAGAAAGTTCCTTTTGGGATATATCGCAATACTTGGTATAAATGTATCTGCAAATGCTTGTGTATGATTTCCATATACAAAATATCCTTCGTTTTTATATTGTTTTAGTTTTTCTTTGCCTATATATTTGATTCTGAATTTTGTTTTCGCATATCCTATTTTTATTGGCATACTTAATATATTTTGTACTATTAATGAACATAAGTCCCATAGCGAATTTTTATCGTATTTGTAGTTTTTGTCTATTTTTATTGGTGTTATTTTTGCACTTGAAAATTCATCATTTAATTCATCTGTATAATAATTTGTTTTTGTTTCTTTCATTGTTTTGCCTTTCTTTTACATATGCTTTCTTCAAGAAAAGTGGCTTTGCCACCTTTTCTTTTGCCGATTTAAGTTTCCGAATGTAAATGAGGAAATCTTAAAGGCAATAGCGTTTATAGCCTTTTAAATACTAGGAAAGTTTATTATGCTATTGTTAAATTTATACCTATTTATAGAACTTTCCTAGTATTTAAAAATGGGCGAATAAATTCGCCCCTTTTGGTATTACGATAACAAATTTGTTCTTTAAGATGTTACCAAATACATATTTACTTCCCTATAACAGTTGTGTATTTAAGTGGAGTTTCATAAAATTTTTCATAAATGTTTTTCCATATATCAAAGTTTTTGTTTCTCATTTCCTGTATGTTCTCTTTATCTGTAAGCTTTTTGTTTTTATAGATTGGTTCTTCAATATTAACATGGTATTCCATTATTGGGAATCCATCTTCTCCTATAATATTGCTTTCTTCCATTGTTATAAATATAGGGATTATTGGTACATCATTTTTTACTGCAATTTTGAATGCTCCATCTTTTAATGGCTTTGGCTTTTTATAGTTCCACCACATGCTTTGCTCTGGATATATTAAGATGAAGTCTTTATTTTCTAATATTTGCTTAATTGCTTTTAATAGATTTTGCATTGTTTTTGTGTTTGAACTTAATGGCAATGTGTAACAGTTTCTAAATAAAAATCCGTAAAATCCTGGAAAGTTAGTATAGTTTCCTTCTCTTATTATTTTATATAGCTTTTTATTTTTTCCTTTTTCTGTTTTATTAAATATCATTTCTACTGTGAATGCATCAAATGGGTTGAAATGATTACAGGTTATTATTCCTCCTGTTTTTACTTTTTCTATGTTTTCTATTCCTTTTACTTCTTTTATTATTAGTTTATTTTTCCTTAGTAACTCATTTGCAAAGTTTTGCGCTACTGTATTTGCTACTTTTGCTTTTATTTTACTTGTTGCCTTTTCTTTAAGGTAGTCTACTTTGTCTGGTGTTAGTATAATTGTTGGTGGGTCGTTTTCTGCATCTACATCAAATTTTCCTTCTAGTTCTAGTTTTTCTATTTTTTTTAGTATTTCTAGCCTTTCTTTAGATTTTCCCTCAGGGCTGTCCTTTTCTGTTATTTTTCTGTCTTGCCTATCATCTCCTACACATTCTGCTTCTTTGACTGCAAGCCTTATAAGGTTTTTTTCTGTTTCCATATCAATTAGTTTTTGTGCTTCTGTATAGTTTTCTTTTATTTCTCGTATTTCATCATAAAATTCCGTTTTCTTTGCGTATTCCCAGAAGTATTCTTTGTATGGTACATTGTCTATGTGCCATGGTTTATATGTTAAATTAAAGTGAAGTAGTTTTAGTTCTTCGTCTTTTTTGTTTCTTCCAGGTGCTGGCATGACATCCCAACTATTATCAATATATTTTACTCTACCTTTACAGATTCTGTTTAAATAATCTTGGTCTTGTGCTACTGAAAATTTTGTTGTTCCTAATAAGTATAAGAATTTTTCTTGAAATTTGTATTTTCTTAGCTCATCTAAATTCATTAAAAGTATACCAGCATTAAAGTATTTTTTATATGTCGAAACTCCTACTACTTTTTCTGCATATTCTTGCAGTTCTTTTCCATTTTGTATTATGTCATCTGGAATTCCTCCAACTAAATTGCTACCAATATCTATATTGTATAAATTGGCTATGTCTTCTAGTATTATGATGTCACTGTCTAAATATAGTACTTTGTCGTATTGTGGATATAGTTCTGGTAAAAATAGTCTAAAATATGTTGTTTTTGTGTAGTAGTCTCTAGTATATAGCTGGTCTTTTATTTTTTCCACATAATAGTTTAGGTCTACAAATTCTATGTTTATATTTTCTTTTTCGTATTTCTTAATTCTTTTTTTACTTTTTTCACTTACATTTGTGTGTAGAATTTTTATTAAATACTCATATTCTTTTGATGAATGTTCTACTAATGATTGAAGCCCAACTGCTAAAAATTGAATATAGTAATCATCTACCGCAAAAAATATTGGTATTACTTTTTTATTATTGTTCATTTTTATTTCCTTTCTTTATGAAGCACAAATTAGTTTTGATAAAAATTTTGTTATCCTCCAACCATTGCCTCTTTCCCTTTTAATTCAAATTCTTGTTTTAAATTTAAGTATTCTTCTAGGTCATCATCAAAGTAATGACATTTTAAGATATTATGTACTTCTTCCACATTCCATTGTTTAAAGTTTTCAATACGTGGATATGGTAAGATTAATAATCTTTTACAAAAGTGACATATTACTGTGTCTTTTCTTTTAAAACTTGATTGTTCATTGTATATTCTAGGTAATAGTAATTTTTTTGTGGTAACTTTAAATATTGCATCTTGGTCTGCAAATAACATTTTTTTTGTTCTTATAAGTTCTCTTGCTTTTTCTAGTAGTTTGGTTTCTCTTATTTTTTTCATGTTTAATAATAACATTCCCGCATTTATATAGTCAGGTCTAATTATTTTACTCCCATATTTTTCTCTTACTGCTGCATATTCATATCCTTTTATATCAATATTATATAACATTGATATGTTTTTGCCAACCATTATGTCTATGTCTAAATATAATAGTTTGTCTGGCATGCCTGGTATTAAGTCTGCTAACAGCCTTAATAACGTATATGGTGTACAATATGCCTTTTCATTAGCACATTTGAAAAATTCTCTTTCATATGTTTTTGTAACATCTATTTTTGTTACTTTACTTTTATAATTTTTAGATTTTATTACATAGTTTAAAAAGTCTATTTGCTCATCTGTCATACTTATATATTCTCTGTTTAGCCTTGAGGCGTCCATTGTGAATATATAACAATTGATTGCTTCGTCTGTTCTATTTTTTATTGATATTAGCTGAGTTAATGCACCATCAAAAAACTTATTATTTCCACATAAAAGTAAGTTTATCATTTCTACTTTTTCTCCCCTATTTATACAATTCCCTTAAAATATTTTCTATTATAACATATTAGTATTATTATTTGCAACATCTAATAATTTGGGTTTGTATAAGAACCCTCAGTCACTTCGTGACAGCTCCCTTAAATAAGGGAGCCAAGGGTAACGCAAGGGGTATGCGATTTCTCGTCCGCAATATTGTAATATTTTGTAGTTTGTTATAAATATTGTTATTTTTCCCATGGTATTATTTTATTTTGAGCAAGACATTCTTGTACATTTAAAATTCTTTGGTTTGTTGAGCCTTTGAAGCGTAAGTTTGGTACCTTTTTGTCTATTTCAAATTTTCCGTCTACTAATACATTTATCTCTTTTAAACAGTTGTCTGTAGTTTCGTCTTTTCTTTTTTCTAGTTCTTCTAATGTGTATCCTGTATAACACCATATATTGAAGTCTGGCTTTTCTTTTTTTACGTCTTTTATAAAGTTTAATACTTCTCCTATGTTTTCTTTACATAGTGGTTCTCCTCCACTTATTGTTATTCCTTTTAATATGGAGTTTTCTTTTATTCTTTTTATTAGTTCTTGTTTTTTGTTTTCATCAAATTTTGTTCCATAGTTGTAGTCTTGCGCTATTTTGTTGTGACACCCTGGACACCCATGTGGACATCCACTTACAAATAGTACCGCTCTCCAGCCTACTCCATTTGATATGCTTTCGTCATAAAATCCTGCTAAATTCATTACTGGTCTTCCTTTCTTTTTTGGTATACACATGGTTCAATTATTTTTGTTGTTTTTGTTTTATGGTTATAATTCGCAACTATCTTAATATAAAAATTTGCGTTTGTGGGGATAATTTTTATGTTTTCGATTTTTAAAACCCTCCGTCAGCCTTCGGCTGCCCCCTCCCTTAGGTAAGGGAGGCAAGAATCTACTCTACCACCTTGGCTCCCTTATTTAAGGGAGCTGTCACGCAGTGACTGAGGGTTCTTATACAACCCCCAATATATATTGGAACGCAAATTGTAATGTTTTATATGCACATCTTATGCTTGTGTATCGTGTGTTACTCTATCTTTTAATTCTGCTAGCTTACCAGCATTCCAGCGTGATGTTGTTCCTACTAGGTATCCTGTTATTCTTTGTATTGTGTCTATGTTTTTGCTTCCACACATTGGACATTCTATTAGGTTTGCTTCTGCATTTTCAAATCCACAGTCCATACATCTTGATCTTGTATGGTTTACTGATCCATATCCCATGTTATATTTGTCCATTAGGTCTACTACTGCTTCTACACTTTCTGGGTTGTGTGTTGCATCACCATCTAGTTCTATATAGAAGATGTGCCCTCCTCTTGTTAGTTCATGATATGGTGCTTCTATTTTTGCTTTGTGTTCTGCTGCACATTTATAGTATACTGGTACATGGTTGCTGTTTGTATAGTAGTCCCTGTCTGTTACTCCATGTATTGTTCCATATTGCCCTCTGTCTATTTTGGTGAATCTTCCTGCTAGTCCTTCTGCTGGTGTGGCTAGTACTGAATAGTTTAAGTCATATTTGTCTGAGAAGTCATCTACTTGCTCTTTCATGTTTTTTACTATTTCTAGTCCTAGTTCTTGTGATTTTTCTGATTCTCCATGATGTTTTCCTGTTAATACTACTAATGCTTCTGCTAGTCCTATAAATCCTATTCCTAGTGTTCCTTGTTTTAATAGCTCTTCTACTTTATCGTTTGGAGATAATTTTTCACTTCCATTCCATAATCCAGACATTAATAATGGAAATTGCTTTTTTAGTGCTGTGCATTGAAATGTATATCTGTCATATAGTTGTCTCGCACATACTCCAATATATTGCTCTAGTTTTTGCATGAATATTTTCTTTTCTAGTTTTAGGAATTTTTCGTTCATGAATTTTTCACTTCCAATTCCTATTGCAAAGTTTATTCCAAGTTGATTTTGCGCTTCTTGGTTTGATTCTATTGCTATTTTTACAAAGTTGATTGTTGTGAATGATAAGTTTCCTCTTCCTACTGATGTTTTTTCTCCATGTCTATTTTCAAATACTCTTGTTCTGCATCCCATTGTTGCTGCTTCATATTCATATCTTTTTGGGTCGTTTTCATTCCATTTTTCATGTGTATTGAATGTTGCATCAAGGTTTATAAAGTTTGGGAAAAATCTTTTTGCTGTTACTGTACATGCATATTTATATAAGTCATAGTTTTTGTCTTCTGGAAGATAGTTTACTCCTTTTTTCTTTTTCCATATCTGTATTGGGAATATTGGTGTTTCACTGTTTCCTACTCCTCTTTCTGTTGATTTTAATATTTCCCTTATTATACATCTTCCTTCTGGTGATGTGTCTGTTCCATAGTTTATTGAACTAAATACTACTTGGTTTCCTCCTCTTGAGTGTATCGTGTTCATGTTGTGTATGAATGCTTCCATTGATTGATGTACTCTTCCTACTGTGTTGTTTATTGCTGATTGTATATATCTTTCTTCTCCTTTTAGTTCTGATAAGTCCTTTTTTAAATAGTCTTCTAGTTGATAGTCATAATATTTTGATAGGTCTTTTCCTACTGTGTCTCCTACTTTTTTTAGTTCTTCTTTGAATGTTTCTCTTACATATGGTGCTAAGTAATAGTCAAATGCTGGTATTGCTTGACCTCCATGCATTTCGTTTTGAACTGTTTCCATTGAGATACATCCTAATATGCTTGCTGTTTCTATTCTTTTTGCTGGTCTTGAACTTCCATGTCCTGCTTTGAATCCATTTTCTAAGATTCTGTCTAATGGATGTTGTAAACATGTTAGACTTTTTGTTGGATAATAGTCTTTGTCATGAATATGTATATATCCTCCTTTTACTGCTTCTCTTGCTTCTGTTGATAATAAGAAGTCATCTACAAATGGTTTTGTTGTTTCACTTGCAAATTTCATCATCATTCCAGCAGGTGTGTCTGCATTCATGTTTGCATTTTCTCTAGTTACATCGTTTGATTTTGTCTCTATTATTTCTAGAAACATGTCTTTTGATCTTGCTTTTCTTGCAACATCTCTATTGTATCTATATGTTATATACATTTGGGCTACTTCTTTTCTTGAAGATGCCATTAATTTTTTTTCTACTAAATCTTCTATTTCATATACTGTTGTTTGGATTTTTCCTTCTAATTGCTTTTCAACACCATCTGCTATTTTGTTTGCTAAATCAATGTCTACTCCTGCTGTTGTTTGCATCATTGATAGACTTACAGCTTTTATAATTCTTTCTCTGTTATATTCTACCATTCTTCCATCTCTTTTTACTACTTGCATTTTTATCTCATTCCTTTCTAAGGCACAATCCTGGTTTGGAAAGAATTGTTACCAATTATTTTTCAACCTTAATGCCCACTTATTTATATTTTTTATATTTCTCTGTCCTTTAGAGTGACCTTATGATATAAAAAAAGAAAAACAAAGTCAAGAATTGAAATTTTATTCTTGACTTTGTTTATTTTCTTAGAACATCAATTGTTTTAACGTTTTTATACTATTAGTAAATATTTATCTCTATTTCCTGTATTCACTCTCTTGTAATAGTTATATACTTTCTTTTGCTTTTTTGGAGAATTATTACAAAATTGTTACAATAATATTACAATTTTGTAATAATTGGTAACATCATCCCAGATATGCAATATGTCAGTTTATTTTAAAAATTTTATTTCTTTTGTGTCTGGTTCTTTTTTTCTTATTGTTACAATTGTTATATAGCTAATGATTCCTAATGATGTTAGTAATATTACTATTATTATTGCACTTACTACTTCTCCTGTTTTTATGCTTAGTACTATGGTTGCTTCTCCTATGTTGTCTTCTTCATTTGTGTCTCCAAAGTTT